>NZ_DAHVSH010000133.1:0-2437 GCF_027324685.1 Haloactinopolyspora sp. | reverse complement strand
ATTGATGATCGGCGTGGAGCCGTCGACGCCGAACACGCCGTAGTTGTTGAGCGTGAACGTGCCGCCGGTCAGCTCACCGGGGGTCAATCGGCCATCGCGGGCGGCGTCGGTCAGCCGGGCCAGTTCGGCGGCCAGCTCGCGGGTGCTGAGCGCACCGGCGTCCTGCACGACCGGCACCATCAGCCCGCGGTCGGTCTGCGCGGCCACACCCAGGTTGATCTGCGTATGCCGGACCACGACGAGGTCGTCGCCGTCGGTCTCGACCGACGAGTTGAGATCAGGGAAGTGCGTCAGGCCGGCCACGACGATCCGCGCGAGCAGCGCCAGCAGGCTCACCGGCGGTGAACCCGACCGCAGCGCGTCCTTGGCCTCGATCAGTGCCGTGGCGTCGACGTCGACCCACGTGGTGGCGTCAGGGATCTCGCGCCGACTACGGGTGAGCTTGTCGGCGACGGCTCTGCGTACGCCGTGCAGGGTCTCGCGACGAGCGGGCTGCGACGGCTGGGGCGCTGGCGACGGCAGGGCCGCTGGCGACGGCGCCGCGGAGGCAGGGTCGGCTACGGCTGCCTCCACGTCGCGGCGCACGATGACTCCGGCCGGCCCGCTGCCCCGCAGGCGCCGCAGATCGACGCCGCGATTGCGGGCCAGCAGCCGCACCACCGGCGAGATGACCCGAACGGCGGCGTCGGCATCGGCCGCGACGTCGCGGTGTTGTGACCGGCGCGTGCGTCGCGGCGGCGTCGAGCGTCCGGTGCCGTAGCCGACCAGGACGGCGCCGGAACCGTCGCCGTCGGTGCCGTTCGTTGATGGAGCGGCCTCAGCCGCGACCGTCACCAGCGGCGCGCCGACAGCGACCTGGTCACCGACAGCCGCGTGCCGCTCGACGACGCGACCGGCATACGGGCAGGGCACTTCGACAGTGGCCTTGGCCGTCTCGACGTCCACCACGACGTCGTCGATGCCGACCTCGTCACCCTCGGACACGCGCCAGGCGACGATCTCGGCCTCGGTGAGGCCTTCGCCCAGATCCGGCAGCCGGAACGTCTGGCGTTGGCTGGTCGCTGTTGCTGGCTCGGTGCTGGTCACGGTGCCGCCTCGAGTGTTTCGAGGAACCGGGCGTCGGGCACGTCGTCCCACTGCAGCCGGTCGACCGCGTCCAAGATGCGGTCGACGCCGGGCAGGTGATGCGCTTCGACGATGGGTGGCGGATACGGGACGTCCCACCCGGTCACGCGCAGCACCGGGGCCGCCAGTGAGTGGAAGCACCGTTCCTGGACCCGAGCGACGAGCTCGGCCGCCACGCTGGCGAATCCGGCGGCCTCGGCCACGACCACACAGCGGCCGGTCTTGCGCACCGAGGCCGCGATCGTCGCGTCGTCCAGCGGCACGATGGTGCGCAGATCGATCACCTCGAGTTGGCGGCCGTCGTCGGTCGCCGCGGCCTCGGCCGCTTCGAGCGCGACCGGTACGCAGGCGCCGTAGGCCAGGAGCGTGGCGTCGGTGCCGCTGCGGCGCACGACCGCGGTGCCGAACGGCTCGGTCCGCGCCGGCAGCGCGAGCTCGTCCTTGGACCAATAGAGCTTCTTGGGCTCCATGAAGATCACCGGATCGGGATCGTCGATCGCCTCGCGCAGCAGCGAGTACGCATCGGCCACCGTGGCCGGGACGACCACTTTCAACCCGGGGGTGTGGGCGTAGTACGCCTCGGAGGAGTCCGAGTGATGCTCGACGCCCCCGATGCCACCGCCGTAGGGGATCCGGACGACCATCGGCACGCCGACCGAACCGCGAGTCCGGTTGCGCGTCTTGGCCACGTGCGAGGCGAGCTGCTCGAACGCGGGGTAGGCGAACGCGTCGAATTGCATCTCGACCACGGGCCGGAAGCCGTTCATCGCCATGCCCAGCGCGAAGCCCACGATGCCGCTCTCGGCCAGCGGCGTGTCGAAGCACCGGTCGTCGCCGAATTCACGCGCCAGGCCATCGGTGACCCGGAACACGCCGCCGAGACGGCCCACGTCCTCACCGAACACCACGACCGAGTCGTCGGCGCGCATCGCATCGTGCAGAGCGGCGTTCAGCGCCCGGCCCAGAGCGATGGGCATCAGCGCTCACCTCCGGCCGACAGCTCTTCGGCCAGCCAGCCCGCCTGCTCGGCCAGCTGTGGCGTCGGTTCGGCGTAGACGTGCTCGAACAGCTCGCGCGGGTCGGTGACGGGATCGACGGCCATTCGCGTGCGCAGGTCGGCCACGAGCGCCTCGCCCTCCTCGACGGCTGCCGCGGCGTCGTCGTCAGTCAGCTCGCCGGTGGAGCGCAGGTACGCGGCGAGGCGATCGATCGGGTCGCGGCGCTTCCACTCCTCGACCTCGTCGTGGTCGCGGTAACGGGAGTCGTCGTCGGCGTTGGTGTGCGGTTCGACGCGGTACGTGTGCGCCTCCAC
>NZ_DAHVSH010000105.1:0-40972 GCF_027324685.1 Haloactinopolyspora sp. | reverse complement strand
ACGATCCCGACGCCCACTTGGAGGCGCGGATCATCGAAGCCCGGGTGATGTCCTGGATGCTGGACCCGGACGCCCTGACCCGAGCCGCGCAGGTCTTCGCCGACGCCAGCGCTGCGGACGATCTGCACTATCAGCTCCACGGAGCGACGATGCTGGCCGAAGTGCTCATCACGTGGGGCCGGTATGAGGACGCGGCCCAGGTCTGTACCCGCTTCGACGCAGCCGGCTCGCCCGGTGAGCCGGCCCATGCGGACCTCACCCGGCTCGCGGCCGTGCACTGCCTGGCTGAGCTCGCCCGGGCGGACCTGGCCGGTGCTGCCGAAGCCAAGAGCCGCCTGCTCGATCGTCTCGGCTACCCGCACAACTACATCCACCACGCGTTGCCGCGGATGGCGACCGCGCTGTACAGCCTCGCGACGACGCCACCTGAGCTGGCTTGCACGGCCATCGCCGGTGCCGTGACGGACTTGAGCGCTCGCTACCCGCAGACGGTCTCATGCGCGTACTGGTTACAACTCCTGCTGGCCGAGGCCGCCCGGCGGGCGGGCCGGCCCCGCGAAGCGCTCGATCATCTGATCGATGGTCTCGAGCAGTCAGTCGACCGTAGCGACTACAGCAAGAGCCTGCCGGGTGTCCTGACGGCCGGCTGGCTCGCCACCGAGCTCGGCGAGCACGCCGCCGGTCAGAATCTCGTGGGGGAGTGGGACCTCCTGCGCAGGCGGCTGGGACTTCCCGCCCCGCTGGGCTATGCCGAAGCGGTCCGCGCTGCCGGCCTCGACCCGAACGCGCCAGCCGAGCCGTCGGCCCCCTGGGATGGCCGGCAGTTGGAGGCTCTGGTCAACACCGCCTACCACGCGATGCTGCGGCTGGCGCACTAGATCCGTGGTGGCCTGGTACCGGCCAGCAGCCATCCCGGTGCGGATCGATCAGGAATCGAGAAGCGCCGACATCCGAGCCAGATCTAGCGTGACGGCCATGGACACCACGATTCACGCGAGCTTCCTCCCGCACGACGATCCAGACGCCTCCCTGGCCTTCTATCGCTACGCCCTCGGCGTTCGCCAGCATCATGCTCGCCACCAGCGACGTCGATGCCATGTTCGACCGTGTGCAGGCCGCCGGCGGCGAGGTGCTCCAGGAGCCGACCGATCAAGAGTGGGGCGCCCGCGACTGCGCCTTCCGCGACCCCGCCGGCTGCACGATCCGCATCCAGCAAGTCAAAGCGCGGTAACGACCACATCGATCCGACCGACTGAAGGTTGTCATGACATCGAGCACCAGGCCCGACGATCCCGCGGCTAAGAAGAAGGGAACCCCCGGAGCATTCTCGCGGTGGGTGCAACACAAGGCGAACGCTCGGACGAACCGCAAGATCAGACGCGGCGACGAGACGGTCATGGGCATGAACATGCTGATCTTGCACACGGTGGGCCGCCGAAGTGGACAGCCGCGAGAAACCCCGCTCGCCTGGTTCCCCGAGGATGACGGCGCTCGGCTGATCGTCGCCTCCGGCGGCGGCACCCAGAACCCGGACTGGCATGCAAACCTGATGGCCAATCCGGACCGGACGTCGATAGAACTGCCAGGCCGCGGCCGGGTCGCCGTGACGCCGCACCAACTCGACGGCGCTGAGCGCGAGCACGCGTGGCAACGCATCGCCGCCGCGCAGCCTCGCATGGCCAAATACCAGAGCAAGTCAGGCCGGGTGTATCCGGTGATCCGGCTCACCCCCGTGGACCGGTTCCCACAGTCATGACGGTCGCAGCAGTAATAGATTGAACGCAGCGCGACCGACGGATGCCAGATCACACCGCCTGATCGATGGAGTTACCTGATGACTGCACTGCCGACATCGGATGCCCAGGCATCGTCGAGGCACCCCGCCGACAGCCATGACCTGATTCGTGTTCACGGCGCGCGCGAGAACAACCTCAAAGACGTCGACGTCGCCATCCCGAAGCGCCGACTCACCGTGTTCACCGGCGTTTCCGGTTCCGGCAAGAGCTCGTTGGTGTTCAACACCATCGCGGCCGAGTCGCAGCGAATGATCAACGAAACCTACAGCGCGTTCATTCAAGGTTTCATGCCCACACTGGCTCGGCCCGACGTCGACGTCCTCGAGGGGCTGACGACCGCGATCATCGTGGACCAGGAACGAATGGGCGCCAACCCGCGCTCCACCGTGGGCACCGCCACCGACGCCAACGCCCTCCTGCGCATTCTGTTCAGCCGACTCGGGCAGCCGCACATCGGCTCGCCGCAGGCGTATTCGTTCAATGTCGCCTCCATCAGCGGCGCCGGAGCCGTCACGTTCGAAAAGGCCGGCACGAAGGTCAAGGAGCGGCGCGAGTTCAGCATCACTGGCGGCATGTGCCCGCGCTGCGAAGGCATGGGCCGGGTGACCGATTTCGATCTGACCGCGATCTACGACGAGAACAAATCGCTGAGCGAGGGGGCGCTGACGGTTCCCGGCTTCAGCATGGACGGCTGGTACGGGCGGATCTTCAGCGGCGCCGGCCTGCCGATGGACAAACCGATCCGGGACTTCACCGACAAGCAGCGGCACAAGCTGCTCTACGGCGAGCCGGAGAAGATCAAGGTCGAAGGGACCAACCTCACCTACGAGGGCGTGATCTCCCGGATTCGCAAGTCGATGCTGTCCAAGGACCGCGAGGCGATGCAACCGCACATCCGCGCCTTCGTCGACCGGGCCGTGACGTTCACGACGTGCCCGGAATGCGACGGGACGAGGCTCAACGAAGCCGCCCGCTCGTCGAAGATCAACGGCGTCAGCATCGCCGATGCCTGCGCGATGCAGATCAGCGACCTCGCCGAGTGGGTGCGCGGTCTGGACGAGCCTTCGGTCGGCCCGCTGCTGACCACGCTGGGGGAGACCCTCGACTCGTTCGTCGAGATCGGGCTGGGCTATCTCTCCCTCGACCGGCCGGCCGGCACGTTGTCCGGCGGTGAAGCCCAACGCACGAAGATGATCCGCCACCTGGGCTCCGCGCTGACCGACGTGACGTACGTGTTCGACGAGCCCACCATCGGCTTGCACCCGCACGACATCCAGCGGATGAACAATCTGTTGCTGCGCCTGCGCGACAAGGGCAACACCGTGCTCGTCGTGGAGCACAAACCCGAGACCATCGCCATCGCCGACCATGTGGTCGATCTCGGGCCTGGCGCGGGCACGAACGGCGGCACCATCTGTTTCGAAGGCACCGTCGACGGGCTGCGCACCAGCGACACCATCACCGGCCGGCATTTCGACGATCGCGCCAAGCTGAAGAAGTCCGTGCGCACACCCACCCACGTGCAAGAGATCCGCGGTGCGCGGCAGAACAATCTGCAAGACGTCGACGTGGACGTCCCCATGGGCGTGCTGACCGTGGTCACCGGCGTGGCCGGTTCCGGGAAGACCTCGCTGATCCACGGCAATCTCGCTGGCCGCGACGGCGTGATGGTCGTCGACCAGACCCCCATCAAGGGATCGCGCCGGTCCAACCCGGCCACCTACACCGGCCTGCTCGAGCCGATCCGGAAGGCCTTCGCCAAGGCCAACGGGGTGAAGCCGGCCTTGTTCAGCGCCAATTCCGAGGGCGCATGCCCCACGTGCAACGGCGCCGGGGTGATCTACACCGAGTTGGGTGTCATGGAGACGGTTGCGACCACCTGCGAGGAGTGCGAAGGCAAGCGGTATCAACCCGCCGTGCTCGAGTACCGCTTCGGCGGGCGTGACATCAGCGAGGTCCTGGCGATGTCGGTCGCCGAAGCCGAGAAGTTCTTCGGCGACGGCGAGGCGCGCACCCCGGCCGCACACAAGATCCTCGACCGGCTCGCCGACGTCGGGCTGGGCTACCTCACGCTCGGCCAGCCTCTGACGACGCTGTCCGGTGGTGAGCGGCAACGGCTGAAGCTGGCTGCCAACATGGGCGGCGACAACGGTGCCATCTACATCCTCGACGAGCCGACCACCGGCTTGCACCTCGCCGACATCGAGCACCTGCTCGGCCTGCTCGACCGCCTGGTCGACTCCGGCACGTCGGTCATCGTCATCGAGCACCACTTGGCCGTGATGGCACATGCCGACTGGATCATCGATCTCGGTCCCGGCGCCGGCCACGACGGTGGTCGCGTGGTGTTCGAAGGAACCCCGGCCGACCTCGTCGAAGCCCGTTCCACCCTCACCGGCGAACACTTGGCTGCCTACGTCGGCAATTGATCGTCTCGCCCAGGCACCGGGCGGTCACGGCGCGGAGGCATGGGAGGGTGGTCGCCCATGGCATTGAAGACGAACCTGAAACTCGTGGCATCGACGTTGGTCCTGGGCTGCGCGCTCGCCGCATGTGGCAGCGACGACGGCACGGCCGATGACGAGCCGATCACGATCGGTGTCATCCCCTCGTGGACCGATTACCTGTCGATGGGCTACTTGTGGAAGCACGTTCTCGAGGACGAGGGCCATACGGTGCAGATCCGGGAGATGACCGACAACGGGCCGTTCTACACCGGTCTCGCCGACGGCGACATCGACCTCATGCCGTCGGCGTGGCCGGAGGTGACCCACGCTCACTTCATGGACGAGCACGGCGACAGCATCGAGGATCTCGGCACCTATTACGAGGGGGCGAAGTTGACCTTCGCGGTGCCGGAGTACACCGACATCGACTCGATCGCCGATCTGACCGGCAACGCCGCCCAGTTCGGCGGGCGCATCGTGGGCATCGAGCCGGGAGCCGGACTCACCGAGGTCACGCAGAACACCGTCATGCCGGAGTACGGACTCGCCGGTGACTACGAACTCATCACCTCGTCCACCTTGGCGATGACAGCCGAACTGGACAAGGCCATCAAGGCCGAGGAGGACATCGTCGTCACGCTCTGGCGACCGTTCTGGGCGAACAATGCGTTCCCGGTGAAAGACCTGGAGGACCCGAAGGGCGCGCTCGGTGGTGCGGAGGCGCTGCATGTCCTGGCCAATGAGGACTTCTCCAGTGACTATCCGGAGCTCGCCGAGATGATCGGCAACGCCGATCTCGACGACGAGCAGTACGGGACACTGGAAGATCTCGTCGTGAACCAGTACGACGATGGCGAGGAGGCCGAAGCCGTCGCCGAATGGCTGGAGAACAACCAGGACTGGGTCGAGACCCTGAAGAGCTGAACTCCAGGCCGTTCAGCGCAGCGTGAGCCGGGTCGCCGATTCCAGTCGGGTCAGTTTGTCGGGGTTGCGGACGTAGTAGAACCCGGTGAGAAGCCCGTCGTCGACTCGTGCCGCCAAGATGCCGTCGAGCTTACCGTCCAGGCGGACCAGAAGAGCCGGACCGCCGTTGACGACGGTGAGCTCGCCGGTGAGGTGGCCATCGGCCTTGCCGAAGCCACCGGCGATCAGGCGGACCACCTTGTCGGCGCCGACAACCGGCCGAAGAGCGGCTTGCTTGACTCCGCCGCCGTCGCTGACCAGGACGACGTCGGGGGAGAGGATGTCCAGCAGCGCTTGCGGGTCTCCGGCGTCCAACGCGCGCTTGCATGCTTCCAACACGGCTCGGTGCTCCGGACTGGGCGTCGTCTCGCGGGGGCGGCGGGCTTCGACGTGCCGACGGGCGCGGTGGGCGATCTGCCGGACGGCCGCCGGGCTCTTGTCCACCGCGGCAGCGATCTCGGCATAGCTGACGTCGAAAACCTCACGGAGGACGAACACCGCCCGTTCGGTCGGTGCCAGTGTCTCGAGGACGAGCAACAGCGCCATCGACACGCTCTCGGCGAGTTCGACGTCGTCGGCGACGTCCGGCGTGGTGAGCAGCGGTTCGGGCAGCCACGGCCCGACGTAGGCCTCTTTGCGACGGTTCATGGTGCGCAGCCGGTTGAGCGACTGCCGGGTCGTGATCCGCACCAGGTACGCGCGCTGGTCGCGAACCTGGTCCAAGTCCACGTCGACCCACCGGATCCAGGTCTCCTGCAGAACGTCTTCGGCGTCTGCAGCCGAGCCGAGCATCTCGTAGGCCACCGTGAACAGCAGGTTGCGGTGTGCGACGAAGCTCTCGGTCGCCGGGTCGACGGCGGGTTCACCCATACACCCCATCCTCCCTGCTCGTGGCTGCCGCGAGACACCGGTGACCCATGTTCACGCGCCTAGGGCCTCGGGGCCGAATCGACCCCACGCGATGAAGGTCGCCAGGACGAGGTAGCCCCCCGTCAACACGACCAGCTTGGCCTGACCCAGCCGACCATGGGTGATCATCGCACCGATCATCAGTACGACCCAGCAGGCGGCGGTCACCGGCACCATGACCGGGGCGACGTCGAGGACGCCGGGCAGAATGAGGCCCGCGGCCGCCAGAATCTCGAGAACGCCGAGCGTCCTGACGAAGCCGGCGCTGGCCTGCGCCGTCCATTGGCCGCCTTCGTGGGCGGCGATCTTCTCCTTCGGTATGAAAGTCTTGGTGACACCGGCGAACAGAGCCACAGCGGCCAGCAGCCCGGTGGCGATCCACAACGTGAGGTTCATACGCAGCAGACACCGCTGCTTCGATCGTTGTGACAAACGATCGAAGAGCGAATTCTCACCACGGCACCGGGCCGTCGGCATCGAAGAACCCACCGGTGGGCCCGTCGGCACCGAGCGTGGCCAGCTGCACCAGGACCGCGGCCCCCTGGGCGGGGGTGAGATGCCCGCGATGATCGTTGCTGTCGGTGGCCACGTACCCCGGGGCCGCGGCGTTGACCACGATCCCCTCCTCCCGCAACTCATTGGCATACTGCACGGTCAACGCGCTGAGCGCGGTCTTGGACGGCGTGTATGCCGCCGACGCCGGAAGGCCTGCCAGCGGCCCGTCCGGGATGCTCGCGATGCTCAGCGACGCCGCGTGGCTGCTGACGTTGACGATCCGCGGGGCGGGGGAGCGCCGGAGGAGCTGCAGCATGGCGTTGGTGACCGAGATCACGCCGAAGACGTTGGTCTCGAACACCGAGCGCACGGTGTCCAGGTCGACCGCGCTCGGGAGCTGGTCGTGGGCGTCTTCTGGCGCGATCTGTCCGGATCCGGTGATACCGGCATTGTTGATCAGCACGTCGAGGTGGCCGAAGCGCTCATGCACCTGCGCTGCCGCAGCGCGCGCCGAGCCGGCGTCAGTGACGTCCAACGTGAGCGCGTAGGCATCACCGCCGGCAGCGCGCAGCGCGGCGGCGGCCTCCTCCCCGCGCTTCGGGTCTCTGGCGCCGATCAGGACCGTCATGCCCAGCGTGGTGAGCTGCTCGGCTGCTGCCCGGCCAAGGCCCTTGTTGGCTCCGGTCACCAGCGCTACTCGGTGATGTGTCATGTTCTCGCTCATGACCTTGAGACGACACGACCCCCGTCATCTGTGACATACCAGCCGAGATCAACGAGAAGAAGATCGTTTTTCTGCGATCACGAGACCGCGGGTAATCGCCGAACGGCATCAGGCACGCGTGCTCGGGTCATTCGGGAGGTTCGCCCACGTCCTGGGCGATGGGAGGTTGCGTGACCGGGTGCTCGACGAGCGCGAGCACCCGGCTGGCCATGAACCGGGCCGAGCGTACCGGCGTGCCGGTACGGGTCACCTCGGCCACGACGACCACGCCCCGGCCGATGCTGACGTCGACGCGCCGGCCCGCCTTGGTGGCTGTCACCTCGTAGGTCCGGCTACCGTCGCCGGCGTCGATGACGATCTCGACGCGGTCACCCCTCATGCCGTCTCGGTGCCGCTGATCCGGCAGCACCGTGCCTCCCTGTGTTGCTGGCTCTACCCGGATGCGCGGACGATCACACCTGCGGCCGGTGTCGCACGTCACACCACTGTTGCGTCACACGCGTCGCGCCGGCGACGTCTTCACGATGAAGGGGCACCGTGCGGACCATCCGGACGGTGCGTCGACGCCACGAGTGAGGACGTCATGGAGCTGCGTTCGGACTGGGCACGACGACGTGTCCTACGACACCTCGGCCCAAGTTGCAGTCTCTGCAAAGTCTGCGTAAAGTGCACTCCGTGCTCGAGTCGACTCCCGCTCACACCCGCCCATGAACGACTCCGGCTTGCGCGAGCGTCGTCGCGACATGACGCGGCGCGAGATCAGCCGAGCTGCCATGGATCTCGTTCTCGAACAGGGACTGGGGGAGGTGACGGTCGACGACATCGCCGACCGTGCCGGCATCTCGCCGCGGACGTTCTTCAACTACTTCCCGTCCAAGAGGGCCGCGCTCATCCCGGGGCCCGAGCCCCTGGCACCGGAGAGTGTCGAGCAGTTCGCCGCCGACCGCGAGACACCGGTGATCGACGGGCTACGGATCCTGTTGGTGGACCATGCGCGCCGGTCGCCGGACATTCGCCAGGACGTGAGCGCGGTACACGACCTGCTCACCCGATATCCCGAGTTGTTGCCCACGTTGCACGAAAGCATCGCCGGATTCGAGGAGTCACTCGCCGACGCCGTCGCGCGACGTCTCGACCTGGCAGCTGGCGACGATGTCCCGCGCATCGCGGCAGCGACCTGTGCCTGCGTACTCAAGATCGCCGTCACCTCGCAGGCACCCGATTCCACGGGCACGCTCGAACACGAGATCTCGAGGGCGTTCGACGCACTACGAGAGCTTCTGGCCCACTGACGTTCCCCACAGCTCGCTGAGTTCGCTCCCGGCACCGTCGCCGCGCCGAGTATGTCCACGTCCATCCGAGCCCAATCAACCGCCATCATCACTGCGCTGGAGTACTGCCGATGACCGAATCTCCGAGCCCGCCCGCGGGCGAGGCCAAACTCGACGCCGCCGTCCTCAAGGTCGCCGCCGTCGTCGTACTGGGCGCAATCATGTCCATCCTGGACATCACCGTCGTGAGTGTCGCGCTGCCCACCTTCCAAGCCGAGTTCGACGCGTCCTACGCCCACGTCGCATGGACGATGACGGGCTACACACTCGCCTTGGCCACGGTCATCCCACTGACCGGGTGGGCCGCCGACCGGTTCGGGACCAAGCGGCTGTACCTGCTGGCCCTGCTGTTGTTCGTGCTGGGGTCGGTGCTGTGCAGCGTCGCCTGGGACATCACGTCCCTCATCACGTTCCGGGTGCTGCAAGGCCTCGGCGGCGGCATGCTGATGCCCCTGGGCATGACGATCATGACTCGCGCCGCCGGGCCGGAGCGTATCGGCCGGGTCATGGCCGTGCTGGGGATCCCGATGCTGCTCGGCCCGATCGGGGGACCGATCCTCGGCGGGTGGATGATCGAGAGCCTGAGCTGGCACTGGATCTTCCTGATCAACGTGCCCATCGGCATCGTCGCCATGTTCGCCGCGTGGCGCATCCTGGCCAAGGACTCGCCGACCCCGTCCGAGTCGTTCGACTTCGTGGGCATGCTGCTGATGTCGCCCGGTCTTGCGCTGTTCCTGTACGGCGTGTCCTCCATCCCGGAAGAGGGAACGGTCGCCGCGGCCAAGGTGCTCGTGCCGGCCGGAGTCGGTGCCGTCCTCATCGCCGCGTTCGTCCGGCACGCGTTCAAGCCCGAGCACCCACTGATCGACCTCCGGTTGTTCAAGAACAAGCAGCTCACGACGGCAGTGGTCACGCTCTCGCTGTTCGCGATCGCCGTCATGGGCGCCATGCTGCTGATTCCGAGCTACTTCCTCCAGGTCAGGGGTGAATCGACGCTGCAGGCGGGCATTCTGGTCGCGCCGCAAGGACTCGGTGCCATGTTGACCATGCCGATAGCCGGCAGGCTGGTGGACAAGACCGGGCCCGGACGCATCGTGCTCTTCGGCCTCACGCTGGTCCTGGGCGGCATGGCCGTACTCACCCAGGTGGGTGCGCAGACGTCGTACGTCGTGGTGCTTGGCGCCCTGTTCTTGATGGGCATGGGCATGGGCGCTTCCATGATGCCGACGATGACGGCAGCGTTGCAGACTCTGCGCGATCACATGATCGCCCGAGGCTCGACGATGATGAACATCGTGCAGCAGGTGGCCACGTCCATCGGCACCGCCGTGATGTCGGTCGTCCTGACCAACCAGACCACCGAGATCGCGCAGGCAGCCGTGGCCGCGCAACGCGCCCCCGCCATCGCCGAACAGCTTCCGCCGGGTGTCGTCGAACAAGGCCTCGACGAGCTCGCCTCGGGATTCGGGACCACGTTCACCGTCGCGGCCGTCCTGTTGTTGCTGGCCTTCGTGCCGGCCCTGTTCTTCCCGCGGCGGGTCAGGGCGGGGGAGAGCGACACCGTCGAGGTCATGCCGATGCACTGACCACACGAGTCGGCAGGGCCTGCTCATCGCGGGAGTACGCTGATCCGCATTCGATGCGGGAGGCGAAAACCCATGAGCGCCCTGCCGACTGCTCTGCGAGACCTGATCGCCGCGGGCCCCATGGCCCACTTGAGCACGATCAACCCGGACGGCAGCCCTCAAGTGAGCGTCATCTGGATCGGGCTCGACGGCGACGACCTGGTCAGTGGGCACTTGAGCTGGCGCGTGAAGCTGCGCAACATCTCCCGCGACCCGCGGGTCGTGCTGTCATTCGACGCGCCGCGGGACAAGGCCGTGTTCTTGAACGAGCACGCCGTGGTGCGAGCGCGCGCCGCCATCGAGTTGAGCGATGACGCATGGCATCTGCTCAACCGCTTGACGAAGGTCTACATGTCGCCCGAAGACGAATTCCCCGCACCGAAGACCCCGGGCTACATCGTTCGCTACACCGTCGAACGCATCGGCGGGGTCGGCCCGTGGGCGCGGGAGTGACGACGATCAGCTGGGCCTGAAGGCACTGGAGCCCACCGCCAAGGCCACGTCCGGAACCCGCCAGTTCAACGCGCCCTGCGACCCTACGGTCATGACATGACCTCTGCCCGCCCGTTCCGCTTCGGGGTCGTCGCCGAGAACGCACCGACCCCATCGGCCCTGCTGAACACCGCCCACCGCGCGGAGCAACTCGGATACGCGACACTGCTGCTGCGGGATCATTTCATCACCGAACCGTTCGGTGACCAGCTCTCGCCGATGCCGGCCCTGAGCGCCGTGGCCGCGACGACACGGCACCTGCGCGTGGGCACGCTCGTGCTGGCCAACGACTACCGCCATCCGGTCCTGCTCGCCAAAGAGGCCGCAACTCTGGACGCACTGTCCGACGGACGGTTCGAACTCGGGCTGGGAGCGGGATGGCTACGTGAGGAGTACGAGCGCGCCGGACTGCCGTTCGACCGCGCAGGTGTCCGCGTCGACCGCCTGGAGGAAGCCGTCGCCGTCATCCACGAGTTGCTGAGCGGAAAATCGGTGACGCATGACGGGGCGCATCATCACATCCGGGAGCTGACCACCCATCCGCCGGCCGTGCAGTATCCACGCCCGCCGATCCTGATCGGCGCCGGCGCGAAGCGGATGCTCCAGCTCGCCGGCCGGGCCGCAGACATCGTGGGCATCCTTCCCAAGGCGCTGCCCGAGGGCGCCATCTCCGAGTCGCTCGACGAGCGAACGCCGGAAGCCATCGCTACCAAGATCGAGTGGGTACGCGAGGCGGCGGGTTCCCGGTTCGCCGACATCGAGCTGTCGATGATGATCGCCCCGCACATCACCGACCACGTCGTTCAGGCGTGTGAGCAGTATGCGACCAGCCGTGGCTGGCCGTGGCTCGACCCGCACGGCGTCATGCAGCTGCCCGGGGTCTTCATCGGGTCCGTCGAACACATCGCCGAGAGCATGCGGGAACGCCGGGACCAATACGGGTTCTCGTACTACGTCGTCTCCGACGCCGTGATGGACGACTTCGCACCGGTCGTGGAGAAGCTCACCCACGCGTGACGACCTCGAGGTAGGCAGCGTTGAGGCGATCACGTACCCGCTGGCCGTCCGGTGGCGGTCCTGCGGGCAGGCCGCAAGCCCCACCGACCCAGCGCCGCCATCACCGGCACGAACTGAATCGAGGCCTCGGTCAGGCTGTAGATCGCCTACTCCACGACGCTGACCGAGCCCGCCAGCGCGCGTACCAGGATCGAGCCGACGTTCGACCCCGATGCGATACGGGTCTGGAAAGCCGAGTCCGAGTACAACGGCGTGGTCTTTCTGCGCTACGCCGGGGCAGGCGACTAGCTGTTGCGGGACATGACGTCGTGAGCGCCTGAGCAGGTCCTCGATCGCCGCGGCGCTTGGGTCCGGAAGCTTTCGCTAGCCTCGAACGTTGCGGCCAGATGTGAAGATCAGCGAAGCCTCTCGCGTCAGTGGTGTGAGCGCACGCTCGCTGCGGCACTACGAAGACGAGGGGCTGATCTCGCCTGGCCGCTTCAGCAACGGGTTCCGCGACTATTGCCAGTCCACGATCGACCGGGTTCTCGTCATCCGCTCGCTCTTGGAGTCTGGGTTGCCGCTGCGGTTGATCAGGGAAGTCCTGCCTACTCTGACGGACGGAACCGTTGCCGGAACCCAGGCGGTGTGCGCGGAGTTTCTGGTTGAGGCGCAGAACTATCGCGATCGGCTCGTCGCACGCATTGCCGCACTGAGTGATCAGCGGCGGGCCCTGGACAAATATCTTCGGGAGGCTCGCCGCAACGATCTCTGAGAGCCGCTTGACGTTGACACATGCGTCAGGTTCCTACGTTCGGCGCATGGTGATCAACGAGCCGCAGCAGACCGCTGACCAAACGATTCGAGCACTGATCCAGCACTCGGACCGGGGACCGAAGGACCTCGCCCTCGCCACCGACCACCCTCGCCCGGCTCCAGGGCCCGGCGATTACCTGATCCGCGTCGTCGCCGCCGGGGTCAACTTCGCCGATGTCATGCAGACCCGCGGCCGCTACGGCGGCGGGCCGGAGGCGCCCTACGTGGCGGGCTTCGAAGCCGCCGGCGAGATCGTGGGGATCGGCGCGGACGTCGAGCGCCCCTTGCCGCTCGGCACCCACGTCATCGGCGCGGGTCCTGGCGCCTCCGCGCAGTACATGACGATGCCGGCCGCCGGTGCCCTGCCCGTGCCGACCGGCTGGAGCGACACCGAAGCGCTCGGCATGGTGCTGAACTGGGTCACCGCACTGGCGGCACTCAAGCCTCTAGGCGAGATCAGCACCGGCGATGTGGTGCTCATCCATGCCGCGGCCGGCGGCGTGGGCCAGGCCGCGGAGATCACCCGGTTGACCGGTGGGACCGGAGCCGACCTGGTCCTGGAATCGGTGGGCAAGGCCACCTTCACCACCAGCTTGACGGTCGCCAGACCCTTCTCCGGCCGTGTCGTGGTGTTCGGCGCCGCCTCCGGTGATGCCACCGTGACCTCACACGACCTGGTCTTCACCCACCACGCGACGATCAAGGGCCTGCACATCGGTGCGTTCGCAACTCAAGCTCCGTCCACGTACCAGTCGCTGCTCACAGAGATCGATGCCCTCATCGCCTGCGGCGTCTACCCGCCGGGCAACCCCCAGGTTCACCCCCTGGCCGAGGGGCCGGACGTCCTGCGGCACCTCGAGGGCGGCGCTACTCACGGCAAGCACTCCCTCGATCCCTGGCGGTAGAAGCCGAGCTCCAGGCTGAGGGCCACGAGCTGTCGCGTGCGGCCGGTGGCTCAGCTGAGGACAATTCCTACCAGGGCGCCCAGTCCGGCGCTGACAGGAAGCGTGATCATCCAGGCCGCCACCAGGTTGCGCACGACCTCCCAGCGAATCCGCCGATAGCTCTGGTGCACGCCGGCTCCCAGAAGTCCGCCGGTCACCGCCTGCGTCATGCTGACCGGAGCACCGAGCGCCGAACTCCCCAGCACGGCGACCGCCGCAGACATCTCCGCTGTCACCGCGTGGGTGGGGCGCACGTTCAGAATCCCGGTGCCGACGGTGCGAGCGACCCTCGGCAGGCCCAGCACCGCGCCGAGAGCGAAAGCGATGGCGACGACCGGGTACGACCACCACTCGAGGCTGTCGCCCGTCCCGGCGATCATGAACAGAACCAGCATCTTCTGACCGTCATTGGCTCCGTACGCCACGCACTGGGTCACGTACGCGACGACGTGCGCGCGGCGAACCGCGGTCAGGTACCGGACGCCGCGGGCGGGGCGCCACCACGACGAGGCCAGTAGAGCCAGCAGCATCCCGACTGCCGGCGCGGCGAGGCCGATGGCCAGGACTCGACCCACTACGCCAGTGTCGACCGGCACGGCGAAGCCGAATCCGGCACCGGTGAGCCCGCCGATCACAGCCAGCGTCAGGCTCGTGGGCCGTCCGACTCTCGTCAAGACGGCCACGACCACCACCGCCACGACGAACCCGGTGACGACGGCGGTGCGCCCGGCGTCACCCGGCGGCACGATGGATCGCATCAACGTACTGGCCACGGCGGTTCCGGCTAGCAACGGCAGTGCCACGGTGGCCCCGGCGAGCACGGCGAGACTGATCGGGACGTTCAGGATCGGCACACGCAGCCCGGGGGCGATGAGCGCGCCGCCATCGTTGGCGCCGGTGACGACGGCGAACGCCACGGCCACGGCCGTGACAACCTCGGCCGTCACAGAAGCGGACCTGCCGCCACGCCGTCAATAGCCACGTTTGAGCGCACCATCGGCCAAGACATCGGCGGCCTCGCTGATCCGGACGCCGACCCAATCCAGCCGCTTGACCAGCTCACGATGTTTCAGCGTCCGCGGGGAGAGCTCGCCTCCGACGATTCGCGCGAACTCGTTCTGATACTCGCGGTTCACCGCGCGTGCCGCCTTCTTGGCCTCGAGCGCCCGCGGCAGCACATCACCAGGTGTGCGCCACAGCGCTTCCAGCGCTGCCTCCAGCGCCTCGATCGCGGTGCCGACCGCCTCGACGACCGGCACATACGATCGCCTGTCTTCGATCTGGTAGAGGTCGGCCTCGCGGATGAACTCACGGATGGTGTCGAGCACGTCGTCGATCGACCTGGACAGCCGGAAAATGTCTTCGCGGTCCAGGGGTACGACCAACGTCCGGGAGAGCTTCTCGATCAAGGCAGCTCGCATGGCGTCGCCCCGGTGTTCGACCTCGGCGATGCGCGAACGAGCCTGTGCCGGGGTGATCTCATCGGCCACCATCGCCCGGGCGACAGCTGCGCCTTCCAGCGCCGCATGGACCTGCCCGGCCAGCGCCTTGGACAAGCCTGCCGCACCGCCGCGGCGGGCTCGCCACCTGCGCATACCGGTCCATGGTCGCCTCGACGCCGTCGCTGCTTCCTCCAACACCACTCGCCTCACTCACATCGTGCCAGGGCACAAGCCGGTCACTCATCGCGGGCGACAAGCCCGGTACGGGCGCCCGTCGAGGTAGGCGGCCACGGCTGCCTCGACCGGTTCCAGGTCCTCGGGCAGCTAGCTCGGCGGGGAGATACAGAGTGCTGCGCGATCAGCCCGGGGCCCGGCCGGCGTGGCCACGGCCCCGCCGTCGTCCATGATCGCTACCCACCCACGTTTGCGCGCCCATGTTCAAGCTTAGCCAGACCGTGCCCGTTGCCTGACAATAGCTCCTCCGAGCGATCGTGATACATAGCATCAAGTTTTATAAACTCAACATAGTGGAGCGTTAAACTGGAATGACTGTCCGGGTGAGGCCGCAGCGACCCGGGGGGCCGCGGCAATGATCCATCCGGGCGGCTGTCTTCAGCGCCGCCACACGTACGGAGTCGTGGTCGAAACCTTGACCAGCCCGGCGCGTTCGAGGATGGGGCGGGAGAACTCGGTCGAGTCGCTGTGGACGAGCGTCTTGCCCAGGTGGAGCGCGCGGCGCGCCCGCGCAGCGGTCAAGGCGCGGTAGATGCCCTTTCCGCGCCATTCCGGACGGGTCGCTCCGCCCCAGATGCCGGCGAAGTCCGTGCCGGCCACCGGCTCCAGACGGCCGGCGCTGATCATGCGGCCCTCGGCTTCGGCGACCCAGAGCTGCATCCCGTCGGCCAACGCGAGTCGCCGAAGCCACGCATCGGCGGACTCATCCGACACCGGGTCGCCGAACACTTCGTCCTGCATCGCGCTCATCGCTCGGACATCGGCGTCGGCCGACACCTCACGCAGCGTGACGCCGCGGGGGAGCGGCACCTCGACGTCGAGTACTCGGGCCTCGCCGACCATGATCGACTCGGACTCCTCGGGCACGAACCCGTTCGCGACCAACGCGTCCGGCAACCCAGGTGCGTCGTCATGGGCGCGGGTCTTCCACTCCACGCAGTTGACCGTGGCATCGGATTCGTAATGAGCCCGTGCTTGCGGTACGAGCCGGCGGATACCGTCGGCGTCGAGCCCGCCGAGGTCGCGGTAAGTTACGAAGCCCCGGCCATGCGCGTAGGTCACCAGGCGCAGCGGCCCGAGTCGGGTGACGGCCAGGGCACTCGGCGTTTCGGCGTCGGTACGCAATTGTTCGTCATAGGTAGCCAGCAGCTGATCAGCGGTTTTCACCCACGGCATCATCCCCCGTCAGGCAGCGGCACGCTACGCAGTATTCAACGGCTCACTGCGGTCTCGTACGCCACACGCGAGAGCTTGTCCGGATTGCGCACGTAGTACAGCCCTGTCACCAGACCTTGATCGAGTCGTACCGCCAGGACGCCGTCGACCTCCCCGTCGAGGCGGATGATCAGAGCCGGGTGTCCGTTGACCTGTGTCGCCTCGACCGACAACGCGTCACCGACTTGCTCCAGCCCCACGCCGAACAGCCGCGTCACCTTGTCCGCGCCCACGAGGGGACGTGGTACGGCCCGCTTCACGCCGCCTCCGTCGCTCAACAGGACCACGTCGGGCGCGAGGACGTTGAGCAGGCTCTGAACGTCACCGGTATCGACCGCTCGTTGGAACGCCTGGAGGGCGGCGCGGTTCTCAGCCGGGGAGACAGCCTGGCGAGGACGACGCGCGGCGACGTGCTCGCGGGCCCGGTGCGCGATCTGGCGCACCGCCGCCACCTTCTTGTCCACGGCCTCGGCGATCTCGTCATAGTCCAGAGCGAACACCTCACGCAGGACGAACACCGCTCGTTCTGTGGGCGTGAGCGTCTCGAGCACCAACAACATCGCCATCGAGATGCTTTCGGCCAGTTCAACGTCGTCGGCCACGTCAGGCGCGGTGAGCAGTGGCTCAGGCAGCCACGGACCGACATAGGACTCCCTGCGCCGCGCCACTGTACGCAGCCGGGTGAGTGCCTGGCGAGTCGTGATGCGAACCAGATACGCGCGCTGGTCGCGCACTGTGGCCAGATCGACACCGGCCCAGCGCAGCCAGGTCTCCTGGAGTACGTCTTCGGCGTCGGCCGCCGAGCCGAGCATTTCGTAGGCGACGGTGAACAGCAGGTTGCGGTGGGTCAGGAATGCCTCGGTCGCGGCATTCGGAGCCCGGTCGTCGCTCATACGGGTGTTGTCCGTGGCTTCATGCACACCCATCAGACACCGCAGCGGGCCGTCGTGTGACATCCATTCGCGCCGCGCCGCCTGGACTGTGGTCGAGCTCACCTCGGTGAGGCGTCACATCAGCGTGTTCACCGGGGTCTTCATGTCGAGACAGCACAGGAGGCCGGCATGACGACCAACCGCACCGAAAGGCTGGCTGCGCGCATCGTGCGCCTCGCCGACGGCGACAACTCGGCGTCGCGCGGATTCTCGCGCACCCTCCGGCGGGCGTTCCCCGACCGTTGGGCCATGCTCTTCGGTCATGTCGCGGTGTTCAGCTTTCTCCTGATCTTCGTCTCCGGGGTTTTCCTGACCTGGTGGTTCGAACCGTCGATGGCCACCGTCAAGTACTCCGGAGGCTACGTTCCGCTACGCGGCGTCGAAATGTCCGAGGCCTACGCGTCCACGGTGAACCTGTCGTTCGAGGTGCGCGGCGGGTTGTTGATGCGCCAGATTCACGCCTGGGCGACGCACGTGTTCGTGGCCGCGTTGTCGGTGCACATGCTGCACATCTTCTTCACCGGCGCGTTTCGCGGTCGGCGCCGGGTGAGCTGGTTGATCGTGCTGGGGCTGCTGGTGGTGGGCATGGTGGAGGCCTACACCGGCAATGCCTTGCCCGACGACATGCTGACGGGCACGGGCCTGCGGGTGACCGAAGGCGTCATGCTGGCGATCCCGATCATCGGCACCCACGCGGCTGCGCTGCTGTTCGGCGGCGAGTTCCCCGGCGACGACATCATCTCGCGCCTGAACACGGTGCATGTGTACGTGCTGCCAGCGTTGATGATCGCACTGTTCGCTGTGTTGGTGCTACACGCGCGACGACAGCAACGCGCGGCCGACACCGCAGCCGACACCGCGGCCGACACCGCTGCGGGCACCACGACGTCGGGCCGCGGATCCGACCGGCGGGGGAGCACGGTCGCGCTCTTCCCCGACCATCCGGTCAAGGTCGTCGGGCTGGGGTTCATCGTCTCCGGTGTCATCGTCATCATGGCCGCGACCTTGCAGATCAATCCGGTGTGGCTGTGGGGGCCGTTCGACGCGGCCCAGGCGTTCGCGGGCAGCCAACCGCCGTGGTACTTCGGGTTCCTCGACGGTGGCCTGCGCCTGACGCCGCCCTGGGACCTCGACCTGATGGGGCACGAACTGAACTTGAGCGTGCTGATCCCCGCGATGGTGGTGCCGGGGCTCATGTTGACAGCGCTGGCGGCCTATCCATGGATCGAACAGCTGGCCACGGGTGCCCGACCGGACCCGCTACGGCTGGATCGCCCCCGCGACATGCCGGTACGGACCGGGCTCGGAGTCGCGTTCGTGGTCTTCTACCTCGTGCTGTGGATCGCCGGCGGCAACGACATTCTCGCCACGGTGATCGAGGTCCCGCTGAACTGGATCACCCGGTTCCTGCAGGTCGGCGCCATCGTCCTGCCTGTGGTGGCGTTCTGGATCACCAAGCGGATCTGCCTCGGCCTGCAACGTCGCGAACGCGACGAGGTGCTGCACGGCCGGGCCTCCGGGGTGATCGTCGTCAGCTCGAGCGGCGCGTTCTCCGAGGTGCATACGCAACTGTCGGCGTTCGACGCACAGGTCCGGACGCCACGATGGACGGTGCCCGACCCGGGTTCGGCGACCGATGCCAACGGCGTGGTGAACCCGCACTACCGTGCAGCTCGGCGACGCGCCCGGCTGGCGCGGTTCTACTTCGCCGACCTCGTGGCGTCCCAGGAGGTCGACTGCGACGAACGGCCCGCGGCGTAGGGCGCGCTATTCGAGGAGCTTGCCCTCGGTTGCGACGTCGCCCATGAGTTCGGCGATCTCGGCCGGGATGGCCGGAATCGCCTCTCGCTCGAGGCGCTCCGGGCCGGACCACACCAGATTGACCTGGAGCGACTCATCCAGCTCGGGGTAGTCCGAGCGGTTGTGGCAGCCGCGTGTCTCGCGACGTTCGAGCGCCGCCTCGAGCGTGGCGCGGCCAGCGAGCACCGCCGCCTTCAGGTCGAAGGCATGCGCCAGGTCGTGATAACCGGCGATGTCGGGATGCACCCCGATGTCGGCGATACGAGCTTCGATGCCGTCCAACTCCGTGAGCCCCTTGAGCAGCCCAGCTTCGTCGCGGACGACACCGGCGTGGTCTGTCATGGTGTTGCGGATCGCACGCTGCAGCGACCGGACGTTCTCGGGCCCCCGACTGGCGAGGAGCTCGTCGACCTCGGATCGGGCTTCGGCCAGCGCCGCTGCCGAACGCTGCTGCGCCGGCAATGTCGTGGAGTATTCGGCCGCGGCAGCACCCACGATCCGCCCGAAGACCAGCAGTTCGATCAACGAGTTTCCGCCGAGGCGGTTCGCGCCGTGCAACCCGCTGGCTGCTTCGCCGATGGCGTAGAGGCCCTCGACCCCGGTGCTGTGATCCTCCGGGCGCACCCACACACCGCCCATGGAGTAGTGCGCCGTGGGCGCGATCTCGATCGATTCCTCGGTGATGTCGAGCAGCTGTAGTTCCAGCAGCGTCTGGTAGACGCGGGGGAGACGGCTCATGATCGTCTCTTTCGGCAAGTGTGAGACGTCCAGCCACACGCCGCCCTTCGGCGTACCGCGGCCCTCTTTGATCTCGGTGTACGCGGCCAGTGCGACCCGGTCTCGCGTGGACAGCTCCATGCGTTGCGGGTCGTAACGCTCCATGAAGCGCTCACCGAGAGCGTTGCGCAGGATGCCGCCCTCGCCGCGAGCCGCCTCGGACACGAGGGTGCCTGCGGCGCTCTCCGGATCGATGAGGCCCGACGGGTGGAACTGCACCAGCTCGGGATCACGGATGCGGCCGCCGGCCAAGAGCGCCAACCGGAACGAATCACCGGTGTTCTCGTCACGCCGCGACGAGGTGCGACGCCAGATGCGATTGTGTCCGCCCGAGGCGAGAATTACCGCATCGGCGTGTATGACATACCGAGTACCGCTGTAAAGATCGAAGCCGTAGGCGCCGAAGATCACATTCTCGTGCACTAAAAGCCGTGTAATGTAGACCTGATCGAGCATACGAATGCCGACCTGCTGCGCCCGGTTGCGCAGGGTGCGTTGAATCTCCAGACCGGTGTAATCGCCGGCGAATGCCGTCCGCCGGTAACGATGCGCGCCGAAGAAGCGCTGCGATATACGCCCGTCTTCGGTTGTCGTGAACGGCATGCCGTACCGGACGAGATCGTCGATGCCGGCCGCTGCGCCTTCGGTCACGATCTGCACGGTGATCGGGTTGGCGAGCAGGTAACTTTCCGTCAGTGTGTCGGCGGCGTGCTGCTGCCACGTGTCGTCCGGGTCCATCGTGGCCAGCGCGGCATTGATACCTCCAGCGGCCAGCGAAGTGTGTGCATCGCCGACGGGGCGTTTTCCGACGGCGAGTACGTCGACGCCGCGTTCGGCCAGTTCGATCGCGGCGCGCAGACCTGAGCCGCCGAGGCCCACGACGAGTACCGAGGTCGAGATCTGAATTTCGGAATTATTCATGGCCCGTTCTCCATTCATCCGACAATTTCATTGTCCGGACCACGGCCGGAAAATGCGCGTGAATATGCGCTACATCACGTGTGGCATAAGTCGCAGGGAAAGCGTGCCGCGGCGAAAGTCGTGACAACCGGGGGGAGTGGGCGAGAGGGGAGTAGGCGGCGACGGTTCGTCGTTTGATGCAACAGTCGAACGTGGCCGCTCAGATGATCAGGACGAGGGCGAACGCCAGCAGGCTCGGCAACACGAAGAGCGCAACGACGGCAACCGCCCCGAAGACGCCGGAGCGCCCATCGCGGCTGGAGCGTCCGGTCTGCCACATCGCGAGAAAGCCGATGACTATCGCCAACGGCCACGCCAGCGGGCCCAGCAGCACGAGAACGAGAGCGATGGCCGCCAACGGGCTGGCATCGGTGCCGGCGCCATTCGCCGAACGCCGTGGCGTCACCGGTGCGGTGCGGGGGTGGGGAGCCGTGGCGGTACGCGTGCCAGCCGACGGGGGTTCGTGGACCGATGCAAACGCGCTGTTCGGTGCACCCCGGCCGTTGGGTGCACTGCCGGCGCCGACCGGAGCCATCCCCGCCGCTTGGCGAGCGACGTTGTACGCAGCGAGCCGGCGCGGGTCGAGCAGGACGTCACGAGCCCGTGTGAGCTGCCGGAACGTACTGGCGTCACCGCCGGCGTCCGGATGCCCGCCGCGTGCGGCGCGCCGGTATGCGCTGACGACCTCGTGGTCGCGGGCGCCGTGAGACACGCCGAGCACTGCATGCGGGTCGCGCCCACGTAGTTCTGTGAAGTCGTTGTTCGCCCTCACCGTGCTGCCTCCTGGCCAGGTGCGTCCTGGTGCACATAAGACGGCGATCGGCCGTGGAATGTGACATCGGGCGTCAGTGTCGTGCGTCACCTGAAACAGTACGCGCCGACAACGCTGCAGCGGGCAGATCATGAGGCGTTGGCGGCGCGACAACGCCGTCACTGACCCATGATCGCCGAGCGTCCAGCGTCAGATGCCGGGTGATGGCAATGAACAGCGTCGGGGCTGGGTGACCGTGGCCGGAGGAGGGCGCACAGCGCCGCGTCAGAGGCTCGATCCAAGGCTTACTTGACATAATGCACATTATCGGCGTTCGACTAAGACGCTCTCGTGCCTCGATCGATGCCTCGTTTCGCTGGCCCGGGCACCCGGCATCTGCTGCCTGGCCAGCCGACATCATGGTTCGAGCACCTTGACTCCACATCGACACCGACCGCACGTCGACCGTGCATGTGTTGGGATATGACCATGCCCGGTGCACCGCAGCCTGTCGTGGAGATGCTGTGGGGCCGCATGACCCTCATGAGACGCTCCGGGAACGATTCGGCTTCCGGGCGCCGGCCTCAGCCGGCCGCTGGATCGCTGCCACGGTGAACACGCACTGGGATGCGCAGATCGAGGCCGTCGAGCGAATCGTCATCAGCCACACCAATGCACTGGCCTGGCTGGCCAGTTCGTCCGGCGACCGGCTGATCGCGAAGTGGTCGGTCGCGACAGACACGTTCGCGTCCCTGTCGCGGGTTTCTCGGTTCACCCACTGGCTCCACGTCAACGGACTGCCCGTCTCAGCGCCGTTGCCGTCCCTGGCCGGGTGCCTGCAGGTCGAGACCGAGAAGGTGTCGATGTGCCTGCAGCGTGTCGTCGAAGGCGATCTTCTCGACGTCGACGACCTGGACCAGGTTCGAGCTGCCGGCCAGGTGTTGGCTCGCCTCCATCATGCCCTCACCGACTACCCCCGCCACGATCACATCTTGCCTGCCTACGCTCGGCCACAGCCGTTAGCTGCGCGAATCGCCAGCTGGCTGAACTCCGCCGGCCCACATGTGCCGGATGCCGGCCGCACCGCACTGCGAAGCCTGGTGCAGGACGCTCCCACTACCCCACTGCCGGTCCAACTCGTCCACGGCGACTTTCGCTCGTCGAACATCGTGTGTGTGGGTTCTCGGATCGCCGCTGTCATCGACTTCGAATCGGCCCGGCTCGACCACTGTGCCGACGAGTTGGCGCGCTCGGCGGTCCTGCTCGGTACCCGCTTCCGTGACTGGGGGCCGGTGTCGCCGGAGGTCCGGGCCACATTCTTGGCCGGCTACGAGTCCGAGCGGGCCTTGACACCGGTCGAGCAGTACTGGTGGAACGCCCTCGTGCTCTGGTACACGCTGGCGTTCGTGCCACCAGGCGATGATCCGACCGGCTGGGGTTCGTCGGCGCTCGGCCAACTAGCCGCGCTGCAGCCCATTGTCAGCGCTGTCGGCCAGGTTTAATGTTGACCGCAAGACTTGGTGCCGTTCCCGCACCTCACCTCCGATTCCGGCGCTCACGCCGTCGGCGCAGCGGAGGCAAAGGGGGCCTTGAGCTCTCGGGTTGCCGGTGGTCTGTCACTCTTCCGGCGGGGTCGAGGTGAGCGTGAGTCACCGCGGCAGCCGCCAGGAGAGAAGTCGACATGACCAGGCAGAAGTCTTTCAAGCGCCTCGTTCGAGCCCGGATGGCGAAGACTGGCGAGAGCTACACGACCGCGCGGCGCCAGCTGCTGAGCGCCACGACGCCGGTCAGCCGGGCGGACCAGCCGGCGCTGGTCACCACCGACGAACGGATTCGGGAACGTACCGGGCTCGGCTGGGAGATGTGGTTCGACCTCCTCGACGAAGCGGGCGGACTGAACCTGCCCCACCGAGAGATCGCGCGGTGGGTCGCCGGCAAGCTGGATCTGCAGCCGCTCGCGTGGAACGTTCAGGCGATCGCCACCAGCTACGAGCGTGCGCGCGGGATCCGGGACGTCGGCGAACACCCCGACGGGTTCTCGGTCAACGCGTCACGCACGATCGCCGTGCCCGTCGAGCAGGTGTACGACGCCGTTCTCGACCCGGCGCTGCGTGGCCGTTGGCTACCCGAAGCGGGCCTGCTGCGCGAGCGGCAGGCCACTCGCCCGAAGTCGGCGCACTTCGATTGGGCTGGCGACGAGTCCAGACTGCACGTGTACATCCGGGTCAAGGAGACCGACAAGAGCGTCATCACGATCGAACACGCGCGCCTGACCGACGCGGCTGCCCGCGATCAGGCAAAGCGCCTGTGGGGCCGGTGCCTCGCCGATCTCAAGACGGCCCTGGAAAGCGGTGAGCTCAGGTGACATTCGAGGTTGCGGATCTGCACCTGCTGATCATCGGCGTCATCGTCGGCGCGTGGACCTGACACTCGGCGCCCGCGCAGTCAGTTGCATATTCGGTTGCGCCGCCGCCGGAGCGGATCACAGACTGGCCTCCGCGCCGACGGCGTCACGACAGCTGATCCAGGGCAGAAGGGGTGCCGACGTTGATCCTCCCGAAGGTCCGCGATCCACGGTTCGTGACGATCCGGCGTGGCGGGAGCCTCACCGACGAGCATCATCGCTTGCTCGCGCTGTGGGCGGCGGTGTGCGCGGAACACGTGCTGCCGCTGTTCGAGGCCGTTCAACCCGACGACCCACGCCCGCGCCAGGCGATCGAGCACGCTCGCGCCTGGACCCGCGGTGAAGTGACGATGATGCAAGCGCGCGCAGCAGGTGGGCACGCCATGGGTGCGGCGCGTGACCTGCGCGGAGCGCCCCGGCACGCCGCCTACGCTGCCGGGCAGGCCGGTGCCGTCGCTCACGTCGCTGCCCACGAGCTGGGCGCCGCTGCCTACGCCATCAAGGCCGCGCGCGCTGCGGTGCCCGAAGCCGACAGCGACGCCGCCGGGCGACGTGAATGCCGGTGGCAGCGCGATCAACTGCCCGCGGAGATTCGCGAGCTCGTCCTGGACGACCAGCGGTTGCGAAACGACATCTGCTGGTCGGTGTTCGAAGTATGAGCAACACGCCTGATCTCGGGCCCGTGCCTGAACGTATCACCGTCGAGGCCGTGCAGGTACGTCGTCTCGTTGCCGAACAGTTCCCACAGTGGGCCGATCGTGCGGTCGAACCCGTGGCCCATGGCGGCTGGGACAATCAGACCTTCCATCTGGGCCCTGACCTGCTGGTCCGTCTGCCCAGCGCGGCCGAGTACGCCACGGCGGTGGAGAAGGAGCACCGATGGCTTCCGGTCCTCGCTCCCCTGCTGCCGCTGCCGATCCCCGTTCCGCTGGCGAAAGGCGCACCGGGTGCGGGCTATCCGCATCCGTGGTCGGTCTACCGGTGGATCGAGGGCGTGCCGGCGCGAGTCGACCGGATCGCCGACCCGGTCCGGTTCGCTGACGACCTCGCCGGTTTCCTGGCCGCCTTACAGCGCGTCGACCCGGGTGACGGGCCGCGGCCAGGCATTCACAACTGGTTCCGAGGCGGGCCGTTACGCACCTACGACCAGGGCACGCAGCGCGCGCTCGAGGTCCTCAGGGGTCATGTCGACGTCGGCCTGGCTCGCGAGATCTGGGCCGAGGCCCTCGCGGCGCCGTGGGATGGCGTCCAGCGCTGGTTCCACGGTGACGTCGCCGCGGGGAATCTCCTTCTCACCGACGGCGTGCTGACGGCCGTCATCGACTTCGGGACCTGCGGAGTCGGCGATCCGGCCTGCGATCTCGCGGTCGCCTGGACGCTGCTGAACGATGCGGGGCGGCAGGTGTTCAAGCAGCGCCTTTCCATCGACGACCACACCTGGGCGCGTGGGCGCGGCTGGGCGTTGTGGAAGGCACTGGCCACCTGTTCGTACACCTGTGACGATCCCGACGACGCAGATGACTTCGCCAGTGCGAGGCGCGTGCTCGACGAGATCTTCCTCGAGTACTCCGGTTAACAGGGAAGCCACCGGGCCGCGGCCTCGAAGGTGTCCGCCGGGCTGCTGTTGAATGCGATCGCTGCTTCGGGTGCATGCCGGTGTACGTGATTGACGATGCGTTCGAACAGCAGCGGATCTTCGGCGGTCCGCACTCCCCCGCCGATGACCACCACGGCCCATGACCGGCTGTCGAGCGCCTCGACCACCACCTCGTCGATGTCGTCGCTGCCGTCGAGACCGAACAGACAACTCGTCGCACTCACCTGAGCATCGGCGAAGCGCTGCATTCCCTGGGCGATCGCGCGTGCCACCGGCTCGGGATCCCACGGGCCGGGTACCCGGTACGGGTCCAGTCCGATCACCAGCACCCATGGCGTTCCAGCGCCGGGCATTGAATCGGAAGCGGGCATGGACGCCACTATACCGAGCGGTGTACTGTCGATCCTTCATAGGTATACTGATCGGTATAGTTAGGTGCTCGGATGATGCAGGCACACTCCCCTACGGCGGCGTTCGACGTCGTCGTCTTCGACGTCCTCGGCACGATGGTGGACGAGCCGGGCGGACATCGAACAGCCATCCGCGAGGCGGCGCCCGGCCTCGATGACGCGTCGCTCGATCGACTGGTCAAGCTCCGACAGGACCATGTGGAAAGCGAGCAACACCGCATCGGGGCCGGATGCCGCACCTACGCCAATACCGACGTCATCGACCGCGAGGCTGCTCAGCTCGTCGCCGAGTATGCCGGCCGCAGCGATCCAGCGATCATCGAGCGGTTGGCCACTGCGGGGCAGCGCCTGGAACCTTGGCACGACTCCCCCGCCGAGCTCGCTCGGCTGGCCGAGTGCTTGCCTGTGCTGGGGCTGTCCAACGCCAGTCGCGCCGCTCTCCTGCGTCTCAACGCCCACGCCGGCCTGCGCTGGCATGCGGCCTTGTCCGCCGAGGACGCGAAGGCCTACAAGCCGGCCGCGGAGGTCTACCACCTCGCGATCGACGCCGCTGGATGCCCACCGGAACGGATCCTGATGATCGCCGCGCATGCGTGGGACCTTCGCGCCGCAAAGGCCACCGGAATGCGGACGGCGTACGTACCGCGCCCCGTCGGCGATCGCCCGACCAGCGACGACACGTTCGACTTTCACGCGTCCAGCCTGCACGGACTCATCAACGCCCTGACTCGGGCCTAGCTGCCAGCGTCACGGCCCCGGCGGGAGTCAGTCCAGGCAGAACTCGTTGCCTTCGGGGTCGAGCATCACGATGAAGCCCTGGCTCAGCGGCGGCTCGGGGTCGTGACGACGCTGCCGAGTAGCCCCGAGGGCGACGAGGCGCTCGCACTCGGCCTCCAGCGCTGCCATCCGCTCGTCCCCCTGCAGGCCGGGAGCGGCACGAACATCGAGGTGGACCCGGTTCTTGGCGACCTTGTCCTCCGGGACCTGCTGAAAGAACAGCCGCGGGCCGCTCCCGTCCGGGTCCTCGATGGCTGATCTCGTGTTGCGCTGATCTTCCGGCACCCCGATCTGCTCGAGGAAGTCGTCCCACGCGGCCAGTGGGTCGACGCCGTCGGGCACGTCGACCCCGGGCGGGCCTGGGTGAACGTAACCCAACACGTCTCGCCAGAAGGTCGACAAGGCGCGCGGATCGTGGGCGTCGAAGGTGACCTGGACATCGCGACTCATCAGTGACCTCCGTTTCAGCTCTGGCGTTGCTCGGAGCGATCCTCGGCCCACAGCGTGTGATAGACACCCTCGCGATCGACTCGGCGGTAGGTGTGCGCGCCGAAATAGTCACGCTGGCCTTGGGTCAGTGCGGCCGGCAACCGCTCGGCGCGAAGGGAGTCGTAGTAGGCCAGCGCGGTCGAGAACCCAGGGGCGGGTACGCCGGTACGAGCGGCAGTGGCGACCACCTCGCGCCAGGCATCCTGTGCCGCTGCCACTTCCCCGGCGAACTGCTCGTCGGCCAGCAGGCTGACCAGCGCGGCGTCCTTGGCGTAGGCCGCGGTGATCCGGTCGAGGAACGCGGCCCGGATGATGCAGCCCCCCCGCCAGATCGCGGCGATGGAACCCAGATCGAGGTCCCAGCCGTACTCGGCGCCGGCAGCCTGCATCTGGTGGAAACCCTGGGTGTAGGAGATCACCTTGGAGGCATACAGCGCCTGTTCCACGAGCGCGGCGAACATTCGGGCCTCGTCAGCGGACAGCGGAGTGCGCTCCGGCCCGGCGAGCGAGCGCCCGACGGCGCGCAGATCGGTGTGCCCGGACACCGAGCGAGCGAAGACCGCTTCGGCGATACCGCTGACCGGAACGCCGAGGTCGAGCGCGATCTGGACCGTCCACCGGCCGGTCCCCTTCTGCTCGGCTTCGTCGGCGACGACGTCGACGAACGGGCGGCCGGTGGCGGCGTCGACGTGGTCGAGCACGTCAGCGGTGATCTCGATCAGGTAAGAGCCCAGGCGCCCTTCGTCCCACTCACGGAAGATCGCCGCGATCTGGGCGGGCTCGTATCCGGCGACGTGGCGCAACAGGTCGTAGGCCTCGGCGATGAGCTGCATGTCGGCATATTCGATGCCGTTGTGCACCATCTTGACGAAATGTCCGGCGCCGTCGGCGCCGACGTGGGTGCAGCAGGGCGCGCCGTCGGCGGCTTTGGCCGAGATGTCTTCGAGGATCGGACCGAGCGATGCGTAGGATTCCGCGGAACCGCCCGGCATGATGCTGGGCCCGTTGAGCGCACCCTCCTCTCCCCCGGAGATGCCGGTGCCGACGAAGTGGATCCCGCGCTCGCGCAAGCTCGCCTCACGGCGACGCGTGTCGGCGAAATGGGCGTTGCCGCCGTCGATGATCATGTCGCCGGGTTCGAGCAGCGGCGCGAATTGGTTGATGACGGCGTCGGTTGCCTCGCCCGCCTTGACCATCACGACCAGTCGGCGGGGACGCTCGAGCGCCTGGACGAATTCTTCGGCCGTATCGGTGGCCACGAACGTGCCTTCGTGCCCGAAGTGTTCAACGAGTTCGTGAGTGCGCTCGGGCGTCCGGTTGTGCAGCGCCACGGTGTAGCCGTGCCGAGCGAAGTTGCGCGCGAGATTGCGGCCCATGACCGCGAGCCCGGTGACACCGATCTGCGCCTGTCCAGCCATCAGTTGTTCATCTCCCGTGTCGACGTCGGAGGCCGCGTCGCCCGCATGGCGCACCTTCGAGCCCAGTTGCGAGGTGACGCCAGTTCAGTATTCCTTGCCGGCCCGACAAGGTCGGACCCTGCCCTCGAGCGAGCGCAGTTCAGCGTGATCAGGACGCCGGGGCCGCCTGGCGATGGTCGATCAGCGCCTGGATGCCGTCCAGGATGCGCTCGAGCCCGAACTCGAAATCCGCTTCCAGCCAGACGTCGTCTTCTTCGACATCGAACACGTTCGCCGAGACCAGCCGGGCCAGCATGGGGTATTCGCCCTGGGTGATCGCCCGCTCGAGCGCCTGGCCGTACGCGGTGTCCCACTCCGCTTCGGGCACGCCGGTGCGGGCTTCGGCCTGGGACAGCGTGATGGTCAATTGGGCGTGGCCACGCACGTAGCCGGTGATCATGACCAGGATCTGAATCATTTCTCCCCCGGTCAGGGGCGTGTCGCTCAACGTCGCCAGGCCTCGCTCGGTCCAGGTGATCATGTTCGGCCCCATGGGCGGCGAGTTGAGCGGGACCTCAATGACCCACGGATGGTCGCGATACATCTGGATCGTCCGGCGCGCCCAGTCGGCCAGGCCGACGCGCCAGTCGGTGCTGGCGGTGGGCGCTGGGATCTCTTCGCCTGCCACGGCTTCGATGGCCAGCTCGATCAGCTCGTCCTTGCTGGGCACGTACCGGTACAGCGACATCGTCGTGAAGCCGAGCTGTTCTGCGACACGCCGCATCGACAGCGCGCCGAGCCCTTCGGTGTCAGCGATCTTGATGGCCGTCTCGACGATGCGCTCGAGGCTCAGGCCTGGTTTTGGTCCCCGGGTCCGCGGTGACTGGGTGCCCCACAACAGCTCGAGCGTGCGAGCGGGGTCGCGGCGGTCTTCACGTGGCATCTCCTCACCCATCTGCCGTGTTGACGCCCATCCTAGAACTGTGTATACCCTATACCGACGTATATGGCATACACAGTTTGGAGGCAGGCCCATGACGAACGAATTCGCCGTCGTCGCGGAGGGGCTGCACAAGCGGTACGGCAGGTCCTGTGCGCTGGACGGCGTGGACCTGACGGTCCCCAGGGGCACGGTCCACGGGCTGCTCGGACCCAACGGAGCCGGCAAGACCACCGCCGTGCGCATCCTTGCCACGCTGCTGCGGTTCGACGCCGGCCGGGCGGAGGTGGCCGGGTTCGATGTTCAGCGCGAGCCGGAACGGGTGCGGGCGCGAATCGGCCTGACCGGCCAGTATGCGGCGGTGGACGAGGTGCTGTCCGGACGGCAGAACCTCATCATGTTCGCGCGGTTGTTCCACCTCAGCCCCCGAGCTGCCCGGGCCCGGGCTGACGAACTGCTCGAGCAGTTCGACCTCGTCGACGCCGCGGGAAAGTCCGCGGCGCAGTACTCCGGCGGCATGCGCCGACGGCTCGACCTCGCCGCGAGCCTGATCCTCGCGCCCGACGTGCTGTTCCTCGACGAGCCGACGACCGGACTCGACCCACGCAGCCGCAACGGGGTGTGGGACGGCGTGCGGTCTCTGGTCGCCGGAGGGACCACGGTGCTGCTGACCACTCAGTATCTGGAGGAGGCCGATCAGCTCGCCGACCGCATCTCGGTCATCGACACCGGACGGGTGGTCGCCGAAGGCACGTCCGACGAACTGAAGTCGCAGATCGGCGGCGACCGGATCGAGGTGGTCGTGCGCGATGCCGCTGATCTGGCGTCAGCTGCGCACGTCGTCGAAGCCGTCGGCGGCGGCGCCGTGCACACCGACCCGGACACCCGCCGGGTCAGCAGCCCTGTCCGCGACCGCGTCGAGGCTCTCGGCGATGTCGTGCAGCGGCTGCGCGAGGCCGGCATCGTGGCGGAAGACATCGGCGTGCGCAGGCCCAGCCTGGACGAAGCGTTCCTGGCCCTGACCGGGCACCGAGCCGAGGAAGAGGTGGCCGCATGAGCACGGCGATCAGTACATCCGCACCCGCATCGTCGCCGGCCACGGCAGCGCCCTCGGCGCTGACTCGCCTGCGCTGGTGGGTCTGCGACAGCTGGGTCATGACGAAGCGGAACATGACTCATGTCGTCCGGGAGCCGGAAGAAGTGGTCATCTACTTCACGTTGCCGATCATGTTCGTGCTGGTCTTCGGGTACGTCTTCGGCAGTGGCATGGCCGTGCCCGGAGCCTCCAGCGACTCCGCCTACCGGGAGTTCCTGCTGCCGGGCGTCTTCGTCATGACCATGCTCTACGGCCTGGGCGCCACCGCCAGCGGGATCGCCTTCGACGTCGGCCGCGGGGTGGTCGACCGGTTCCGGTCGATGCCGGTGACGCGCTCGGCGCTGGTGACCGGTCGTAGCCTCGCCGATCTGCTGCGTGCGCTGCTGGAGATGACGGTGCTCGTCGTGTGCGGACTGCTGGTGGGCTGGCAGTGGCACCGCGGTATCGGCAACGCTCTACTGGCGGTGGGCTTGATCCTGCTGCTGCGGATCGCACTGACCTGGATGGGCATCCTGCTCGGCCTGATCGTCCCGAACCCGGACTTGGTCGCCGTGATCGTCTTCCCGACCGCGTTTCCCCTGACGGCGGTGTCCAACGTGTTCGTCGCACCCGAGCTCATGCCGGGCTGGCTGGGCGCGGTGTCGGAGTGGAACCCGCTGTCGGCGACCGTGGGCGCCATTCGCGAACTGTTCGGCAACCCCGGCCTGGGCGGCAGCTCATGGGTCGCCGAGCACGCCCTCGTGATGGCCGTGGTGTGGCCGTTGCTGATGCTCGCGATCTTCGTACCGCTCTCGGTATGGCGATACCAACGGCTCAGTCGATGACGACAGTTGAACCGCCGTCGCGTTCGGGGGAATCTGGAAGTACGGACAACCGTCTGTGAAGACCAACGTCGAAGGGAGGCCAAGGTGCGTGCACGTGACGGTGACCGCCTGGTAGTCGAAGGGACGAAGGTCGGCGAACCGCGTCGCGAGGGTGAGGTTCTCGAGACGCACGGACCGGACGGCACCCCACCGTTCGTGGTTCGGTGGTCCGACGGGTCCGAGGGGCTCGTCTACCCCGGGCCGGACGCCCGCATCGAGCCCGCAGGCACCACGTCGGCAGGCTGAGCCCGGGGCCGCGTCGACGCTCCGGACGACATCGAGGGTAATGTAGCCGTTTTGTACAGAGTTCTGGTGTCAATGCCTGATATGTCCGGAGCTGCCGACGATGACGGGTCGCCATGCCACGCCTCGGGCGTCGCAAGATCGTTCGTGGCCGCGTCGGCTCGGGCTGTCGGTGGCCGCGATGGCCACGCTCGGTGCGGCCGGATTGGCCGTGGCGTCGGTCGTGGCACCCTCGGACGAGGAATGCTCGGGGTCGGTGCTGGCTGCGGTCAGCGCCGACCCGGCGATCGCCCCGGCGCTGAGCGAGATCGCCGACGCCTACGCCGAGACGGAGCCGACCACCGGCGGACACTGCGTGCAGATCGAGGTGAACGCGGCGTCGTCCGATGAGGTCGAGCCGACACTGACCACCGACGACTCCCCCGACCTCTGGGTGCCGAAGACTGAGCTGCTGGCCCGCCCGGGCGAGGGTGCGGACCTCGAGCGCCTGGCGGAGGTGGCCGTCTCACCGCTCGTCGTCGCCATGCCCCGCGACCAGGCCGAGGAGCTGGGCTGGCCCGACGCCGAGTACTCCTGGCAATCGTTGCTCGACAGCGGCCCCGGGATCCTGGTCGACCCGGCGAGCACCGACGAGGGTCTGGCCAGCCTGCTGGCGTTGCAGGCCGCGCTCGGCGACAACGTGGACCAGGCCGAGTTGGTCCAGGTGATGACTCAGGTCGCGCAGACCGTGCATCCCACGACCGAGACCGCCTTCGCCTCCACCGCCGAAAACGGCGGCGACACGTTCACGGCTTTGGAGCGCGACGTCATCCTGCACAACCGCGAGGTCCCCGAATCCCCGTACGTGGCGGTCTACCCGGGCGAGGGAACGCTGGCGTTCGACTTCCCCGCCCTGGCGGTGCGCGGTCCCGACACCGACAAGTCGGTGCAGACCGCGGTGACGGACTTCGTGACGTACCTGGGCACCGCCGACGCGTTGGAGACGATCCGGGCCACGGGCTTGCGCTCTCCGGACGGCGTGCCCGCCGAAGTCGCCAAGATCGTCGAAGGTATCCAAGCGGAGATGCCTGACCTGCTGCCCGAGCCCGATCCGGCGGTGATCGCGGGGATCGAGCGACAGTGGGCCGCCTTGTCGCTGGACATGCGCATGCTGGCGGTCATCGACGTGTCCGGCTCGATGAAAGAGCAGGTCGGTGACCAAGGCACCCGGATCGAGCTGACGCGTGACGCCGCACTCGAAGCGGTCCAACTGTTCCCGCCGTCGTCGTCGGTCGGCCTCTGGGCGTTCTCCACGCTGCGCAATCCACCCGACGATCACATCGAACTGGTCGAGGTCGGTCCGCTCGACGACGTCCTCGACGACGGCGGGACACGGATGGACGACCTGGTCGCCGGACTGGAGTCGTTGCCGGACCTCGCCGAAGGCGGAACCGGGCTGTACGACACGGTGATGGCTGCGTTCCAGGAGATGCGAGCCAACTACCAGCCCGGGATGATCAACTCCGTCGTCCTGCTCACCGACGGGCGCAACGAGGACGATCCCGACGGCGTCGACCTGGCTACTCTGCTCAACACGCTCACGGCGCAGTTCGATCCCAGTGCGCCGGTACCGGTCATCACCATCGGTATGGGGCCGGACGCCGACATGGACGCGCTGCGCCAGATCTCCGACGCGACCGGCACGACGGCCTACCAGGCCCGTGACCCGCGCGAGATCCGCAGCGTGTTCTTCCAGGCCATGGTCGAACGGCAATGCCGCCCCAACTGCTGACCCACCTGCTGACCATCTGCTGACGAGGCTCCGCGCGGCGCGCCTTCCGCCTCCGGCGGAGCGTTCGCATGATCATGGTCTCGATGAACAACCTGTCGTGGCCAACGTGCGTCCTGCTGGGCATCTTGCTCGGCTTGGCTTTGGTGGCCGCTGACCGTAGCGTCGACGAGCGCAACGGCGCCGAGACGTCCGGCGGCCAGGGCGCGCAGGACGCGTCGAACGACGGCGCACCGGATTCGAGCGGGTCAGGCTCGGACGCACCGGACGAGACCATCACTGACGGCTCCCCCACCACGACCGACCCCAACGGGACGTATGCGCTGACTCTCACGTTCGACGACGGCCCGCATCCTACCTATACGCCGCAGATCCTCGACCTTCTCGAGCAGTACGAGGCCACGGCTGTGTTCTGCGTCGTCGGCGAGCAGGTCCGGGCGCACCCCGAGATCGTCCGGCGCATCGTCGACGATGGCCATGCGCTGTGCAACCACACCGACAGCCACGACGAGGAGCTGGCTCAGCGCGACGACGACATGATCGAGCACGAGATCGAGGTCACCGACGCCGCCATTGACGCCGCGGTGGGCACCGACGTCGAAGTCCGGTACTTCCGCCAACCGAACACCTTCGTCAAGCCGGCTGTTGCCGGCGTCGTCGCCGACCACGGCCTCACGCCGCTGGACTGGACCGTAGACCCACGAGACTGGTCACGCCCGGGTTCGGCCTCTATTGTTCAGGGCGTGTTGAACAAGGTCCAGCCCGGTGCGATCGTGCTGCTGCACGACGGTGGCGGCGACCGTTCCCAGACGGTCACCGCGCTCGGGCAGATCCTCGACGCGCTGTCGCGCGCGGGCTACGGCTACGTGTTGCCGGGGGCGGACACATGACCCGGCCCCTAGCGGTCATCGACATCGACGGTGTGCTGGCCGACGTCGACCACCGGCTACATCATCTGCGCGGCCGCCCCAAGAACTGGGCCGGCTTCTTCGCCGGCATGGGCGACGACCCGCCGTACACCGAGGGGCTGGCCCTGGCGCACCAGTTGGCCGCCGAGCACGCGGTCGTCTACCTCAGCGGTCGCCCGGAACGCACTCGCGCGGTCACCCAAGCGTGGCTGGCCGCGCACGAGGCACCGCACGGACGGGTGATGTTGCGCCCCGACGACGACCGCCGCCCGGCCCGCCTGTTCAAGATCGGCGTGCTCAAGCGGCTGGCCGCCCAGCGGACGGTGGCCCTACTCGTCGATGACGACCCGGCAGTCTGCGACGCCGCGCGCACGGCCGGATTCCAGGTCCGGCAGGTGAGCTGGGGTACCCAGGCGGCCACGCTGCACGCCGCTCAGGAACGCCACGGCCGTACCTGAGCGACCCCTAGGCCGGCAGTGCTGCGACGAACTCCACCCACACCAGCGCGATCAGGGCGCCGACCAGCATCGGCGGGCCGAACGGGATGCTCGAACGCCGACCGGCCCGCCCGGTCGACAGCAGCATCACGCCCACGACGCCGCCGACGAGGAAGCCGCAGAACACCCCCAGCACGACCGTCGGCCACCCGACCCAGCCGAGCAGGAGGCCCAGCACAGCAGCCAGCTTGACGTCGCCGAAGCCCAGATCTGCCGGGCGCAGCAGAACGAGAACGAGATAAAAAACGAAGCACGCGCCCGCCGCCACCCAGGCGCGCCCATAGGCCGACCAGTCCGAGTCGAGCACCGCGGGAACCGCCAACAACACAGCGGCGCCGGCCAGGGCGGGCAGGGTCAGCCAGTCCGGTAGGCGGTGCTCACGCAGGTCGATGTAGCCCATGGCCACGCCGAGCGTGGCGACCAGCAAGTACGCGGGGAGTTCGACCGCCTCGAGCCCGGTGAAGCCGACCAACGCCCACACCACGGCAGCGGTCACGCCCAGCAACAACGCCAGTCGTGGCGCCCGCGCGAGCTCGGCATACGGCGTCGGTTCCGGCTCGTCGTCGGCCGGGGCGCGATCCGGGATGCGGGCGATCACCTGGGGCAGCATCAGCCCGGCCAGGAGCCCGGCCGCAGCCAGAGCAGGGATCACGTGCGGGTACCCATCGCCTCGACCGCAGCCGTCCGCAGTACCCCGGCGGGCACCGATGCACCGGTCATCAGCAGCACTTGTCCGACCGCCTGGTGCACCAGCAGGTCGAGTCCGCCGGCGACGGTTCCCCCGCCCGCAGCCCAGGCCGCGGCCAACGGGGTCGGCCACGGCGCGTACACGACGTCGAACAACAGCCGTCCACTCGGGCGCTCCGCGATGTCGGCGACCAGTGGGTCCACCGCACCGGCCGGTGCGGTGGAGATCGTCGTCGCCGCTTCATGACACTGCTCGCTCACCGCCCAGGCCACCGGCGCGGCGGGATGTCCGAGTGCCTCAGCGACGCCCAACGCCGACGCCGCACGTTGCGGTGAACGCGCGTGGACATGTACGGCGCCGGTGCCCATCTGCGCCAGGGCGGCCAGAACGCTGGCCGCGGTGGCCCCGCCGCCCCAGACGCAGACCGAGCCGGTGACATCGACACCGTGCTCGGTCAGGGTGGCCACGACGCCACCGACGTCGGTGTTGTCAGCCGACCATCGCCCTTCGCCGTCGTGGATCAGCGTGTTCGCAGCGCCGACCGTTCGCGCGATGTCCGAAGCGTCGTCGGCGAGGTCCAGGGCCACCCGCTTGAGCGGCATGGTCAGCGACAGTCCACGCCAGTCCGCGTCCAGCGTGGCCAGGAAACTCGCCAGGTCCGCCTCGCCGACGTCATGGGCGCTGTAGTGCCAGTCGAGGCCCAAGTGGCGGTACGCCGCGCGGTGGATCACCGGGGACAGGGAGTGTGAGATCGGAGAGCCCAGTACGGCGCAGCGCCGCGAACGGTCAGGATCGGACACGGCACCTCAGCACAGGTCACTCTTTCGGCAATACTCGTTCAGTATCTTCTCGTTCTGCGCGTGTTCGGCAGCGGTGGCGGCAAAGCGCGTCTCGCCGGTCTCGAGGTTGACCGCAACGAAGTAGCAGTTGCCTTCCGAAGACGGATTGAGCGCGGCCGCCATCGCCTGCTCCCCGGGTGACGCGATGGGTCCCGGCGGAAGCCCGGAGACCCGGTAGGTGTTGTATGGGGAGTCACTCTGGCGCATCTCAGCGGTGGTGAACACGCTGGAGTAGTCGTCAACGGCGTAGTGCACGGTGGAATCCATCTGCAACCGCCGCTTCGGAACACCGTTGGCTTCGCAGGCGCCGTTGAGCCGGTTGTAGATCACTTCGGCGACCTGCGGCATGTCTTCGGTGTTGCTCACTTCGCGCTGCACGATGCTGGCCACGGTCAGGACTTCGCGCGGCGTGTACTCCAGCCCGGCCGCGCCGTCGACCAGCCCGACCTTGCCGGCCGTCTGGTTGAACCGCCCCAACATCTGCTTGACCAGCGCTTCGGCGGTCACGTCATCGGGCAGCTCGTACCTCGCCGGGAACAGGAAGCCTTCGGGATCGCCCTCGGCGTACTCCGGCAGCGGCGCTGCGTCGATGGCCGCCTTGACCTGCTCGGGCGGCAAGCCTGCCTGCTCAGCCACACGGGCCACCACCTGACGCACCCGGAAACCCTCGGGAATGGTCAGCCTCGGGCGCGCGGTGTCACCGGAGACGAGCGAGGCCACCGCATCCGCGGCACGCATCTCGCGCGCGAGCACGTAGGTGCCGGGCTGGATGCTGGTGGAGTCCGGGTTGGCGTCGGCGGCAGCGAGGAAGGCGTCCTGGCTGGCGACGACGCCGGCCTCGTAGAGCGTGGTACCCATCGAGCGCAGCGAATCCCCCGACTCGATGGTGATGGTGACCTCGCCCGAACCCGGCCCGGGATAGTCCTCGGCTTCGCCGAACATGTCCGAGGCGCTGTCCAACACGGCGCTGCCGCCGTAGTACAACCCGGCCACCAAGCCGCCGATGACAGCGATCGAGGCCACGACCGCTACGAATGATCCGAAACGGCTCTTTCGCCGGCGCCGGCGGCGGTGCCGCCGGGGTCGGACTATCTCGTCGGTATCGCTAGTGGTCAAGCTCGCCTTCTTGGTCACCGGACGGATGTGTGCGGGCGATACGTGCGGTCCGTCATGGCGTCAACGTCAGCACCTCTCCCGGCGGCCTCCCGGCCGCTCGCTCGGCATCCAGCGCATCCTGCAGGATCACCATGGCCGCGGCCTGGTCAACCGTGGCCCGCCCGGAACGGGCAGAGACACCGCTGGCCCGCATGCCGCGCGTGGCCACAGCGGTGGTCAGCCGTTCGTCGACCAGCCGCACCGGGCATGGTGCCACAAATCGCGCCAAATCGGCAGCAAAGGAACGCACGTGCTCGGCAGCGATGCCCTCCTCACCGCTGAGCGTACGCGGCAGGCCCACGACAATCTCGATGACCTCGTATTCAGCGGCCAGCCGAGCGAGTCGACGCACATCGCCGGAGCCACGCCGAACCGTCTCGAGCGGCGTGGCGAGCAGCCCGGACGGATCACAGACCGCTACCCCGATGCGGACACTGCCGACATCGACGCCAAGCCTGGCCCCAGATCGCACAGTCACGAACCGCGCGTGACGGTATCGCCGACGGCCTGCTCGACTCGAGCGAGCGCCTGACCCACCGCGGCGGCGTTCGTGCCGCCACCCTGGGCGACATCGTCCTTGCCGCCTCCGCCGCCACCGAGCTCTTTCGCCGCGACCCGCACGAGGTCGCCGGCCTTCAGGCCCTGATCGCGGCCGGTCTCGTTCACCGCCACGACGACGCTGGGCCGCCCGGCGTCCGATGTTCCGGCGATGGCCACGACGCTCGGGCGGTCCGCTCCGAGCCGCCCTCGGACGTCCAGAGCGAGGCTGCGCAGATCGTCGGCCGCCGAGCCCACGGGCGCCTCGAAACCGACGAACGACACGCCGTACACGTCGCGTGCGGAGCTCGCCAGCTCCGCGGCCCGCGAGCCCAGCGCCGCCGCGCGGACCTTGGAGAGCTCCTTCTCGGCATCGCGGACCTGGGTGACGAGTCGCTCCACGCGTTCGGGCAGCTGCTCCGGCTGCACCTTCAGCAGGTCCGCCAACTGCGTCACCAGGACACGTTCCTTCGTCAGGTACCGGAATCCCTCGATGCCGACGTAGGCCTCGACCCGGCGCGATCCCGCGCCGACGGAGCTCTCACCGATCATCGTCACGAGCCCGACCTGGGACGAATGCTGGACGTGCGTGCCGCCGCACAGCTCGCGCGACCAGGCGCCGTTCATCTCGACGACTCGCACTTGCTCGTCGTAGGTCTCGCCGAACAGGGCGAGCGCACCGATCTCGCGCGCCTTGTCCAGCGGCATGTACGTCGCCGACACGGGATAGTCACGACGGATGGCCTGGTTGGCGGCCTCCTCGACCTCACTGCGCGTGGCTGCGCCCAGCGCCTGCCCCCACGAGAAGTCGAGGCGCAGGTAGCCGGGCTTGTTGTACGAGCCGCTCTGCAGCGCCTGGGGACCGAGAACCTGCCGCAGGGCGGCGTGCATGACGTGCGTGCCCGAGTGGGCCTGGCACGCGCCGATCCGCCATTCCACGTCGACGGCGGCCTCGACCTCCTGGCCGGTGACCAGCTCACCGTGCAGGACACGGACACGATGGACGATCAGGCCCTTGATCGGGCGCTGCACGTCGAGGACGTCGAGCTCGACGCCCTCGCCCCGGATCCGGCCGGCGTCGCTGTCCTGGCCGCCGGACTCGGCGTAGAACGGGGTGCGATCGAGCACCAGTTCGACGATCTCGCCTTCGCTGGCCGCCGGGACCGCCACACCATCGCGGACGATGCCGCGTACCCGGCTGTCGGTACGCAGCTCGTCGTAGCCGGTGAACGGTGTGGGACCCGCCTCGCGCAGCTCCCGGTAGGCCGGCGACTCGCCCGCGCCGGTCTTCTTGGCCCGCGCGTCGGCCTTGGCGCGTTCACGCTGTTCGGTCATGAGCCGCCGGAACTCCGCCTCGTCGACGGACAGGCCCTGCTCGGCGGCCATCTCCAGCGTGAGGTCGATGGGGAAGCCGTACGTGTCGTGCAACTTGAACGCCGTCTCACCCGGGAGCTCGGTGCGCTGTGCCGTTCGCGCCTGCGCCGCGGCCAGGTCGAACATCTGGGTGCCGGTCTGCAACGTCTTGCGGAAGGTCTCTTCCTCGGCGTAAGCCACCGACGAGATGCGTGCGAAGTCCGCCGCCACCTCGGGGTAGGCCGCCTGCATGCAATCGCGGCTCACAGGGAGCAGTTCGGGCAACACGCGAGTGTCGACGCCGAGCAGCCGCATCGCGCGCACGCTGCGGCGCAGCAGCCGCCGCAGGACGTAGCCGCGGCCTTCGTTGGCCGGCGTGACGCCGTCTCCGATGAGCATCAACGAGCTGCGCACGTGATCGGCCACCACGCGCAGGCGCACGTCGTCGTCGTGGTCGGCGCCGTAACGCTTGCCGGCCAGCTCGCAGGCGTGCTCGATGACCGGGAAGGTCTGGTCGATCTCGTACATGTTCTCGACGCCTTGCAGCAGGTACGCAACCCGCTCCAAGCCCATGCCGGTGTCGATGTTCTTCGACGGCAGGTCCCCGACGATGGTGAAGTCCTCTTTGCTCTTCACATCGGCGAGCTCGTACTGCATGAACACGAGGTTCCAGATCTCGAGGAAGCGGTCCTCGTCGACCACCGGACCACCGTCCGGGCCGAATTCCGGACCACGGTCGACGTAGATCTCGCTACAGGGCCCGCCGGGGCCGGGCTGGCCGGTGTGCCAGTAGTTGTCCTTGCGCCCACGCCGCTGGATCCGTTCCTCGGGCAACTCGGCGATCTTGCGCCACAGCGTGGCGGCCTCGTCGTCCTCTTCGTAGACGGTGACCCAGATCTTCGCCGGATCGAAGCCGTACCCGCCGTCGGCCTGTGACCGGGTGATCAGGTCCCAGGCGAACTCGATGGCGCCTTCCTTGAAGTAGTCGCCGAAGGAGAAGTTGCCGTTCATCTGGAAGAACGTGCCGTGGCGGGTGGTCTTGCCGACTTCTTCGATGTCCTGGGTGCGGATGCACTTCTGCACGCTGGCCGCGCGCGGCCACGGCGCGGGTTGCTGGCCGGTCAGGTACGGAATGAACTGCACCATGCCGGCCACGGTGAACAGCAGCGACGGGTCCGGAGAGACCAGCGAGGCACTGGGGACGACGGTGTGACCGTTCTTCTCGAAGTGGTCGAGGAAGCGGCGCCGGATCTCGGCGGTCTCCATGATCAGTACGTGCCTCTCGGTGTGGTGCGAAACAGGTCGTCAACAGCCTTGACGTCGGCGACACCGGGGGTGGCGCCGGAACCGTCGGCGGCGATA
>NZ_DAHVSH010000087.1:0-9918 GCF_027324685.1 Haloactinopolyspora sp. | reverse complement strand
GCGAGGAACGCCTCGACCAGGTGCATGTTGGCGTTCTGGCCTCGGTACCGCTCGAGGTCACTCCACGTGCGGTCGTAGGTGTCCACGCACAATCCGTCAGCTTCGCGCCAGTAACGCTGGTCGATGATGCTCACGACCTCGTCGCGCAGCGAGCTCGCGTCGACCCCGGCCAGCTGCGCCGAACAGCTGGCCAACAGCACGAAGGCATGGCCGTAGGCCTGCTTGCTGGTATCCACGACGGCGCCGTCGGCGTCGGTCGACCACATCCACCCGCCGTGATCCGCGTCGTGCAGGGGCCCTTCGGCCAGGAACTCCACCCCGTGCGTGACCAGGGCCCGAAGGTCGTCTCGACCGCTGAGGGCACCTAACGCGAAGCCGTGAACCATGCGGGCGTTGAGCCACAGCTGTTTGCCCTGTTCCGGCTGGGGATTGCCCTGGCGATCGAGCCACCAGAAGCCGCCGCCCGACTTGTCGGCGGCAGCCCGATAGAACTCGAGCAACCGGTCTGCTTCCGCAGCCAGCCACCGCTCATGCTCCGGCGTGCCGATGTCGTACCTGCCGGTGCCCACACCGTCTCCTCTCAGTTGATTGGCGACGCCGGGTTGACCGCCAGCACGCCGCCGTCGACGCGATAGTCGGCGCCGGTGACGAACGAGGCCCGGTCGCTGGCGAGGAAGGCGATGACCTCGGCGACCTCGGCGGACGTGGCGACCCGGCCCAGCGGATGAGTCGAACCCCAGGAGGCGACGGTCTCCTCCGCCGTGCGCTCGCCCTTGAAGCGTTCGGCGGCCCAGCGCAACATAGGCGTGTCCACCGAGCCCGGGCACACGGCGTTGGCGCGGATGTTCTCCGCCGCGTAATCGACCGCGATCGAGCGAGTCAGCGCGGTGATGCCCGCCTTGCTGACGGCGTAGGCCGCGACCGCGGCCTGCGCCGCCGTCGCCTGGATCGACGACACGTTGACGATGGCGCCGCCGCCTCGCTCCCGCAGGTGGGGAACCGCGAGCTTGGCCATCACGTAGCAACCGGTGAGGTTGATGTCGATGACCTCGTTCCACAACTCACGGCTGGTGGTCTCGACGGTTCCGTACCGCTGCACCCCGGCGGAGTAGACGAGCACGTCGAGTCCGCCGTAGGCCTGCACCGTGGCGCGGACGAACTCCGCTGCCGCCGCCTCGTCCCGGACGTCGACGACCGCACCACGGGCATCGCCGTACTCGCACAGTTCGGTCACGGTGGCATCGACCTCGTCCGACGAGATCCCGCACACCGCAACCGACGCGCCACCGGCGGCGAGCCGGTGCGCCGCGGCTTGCCCGATCCCGGCCGAGCCGCCGGCGACGATGGCCACCTTGCCGTCGAAGTCGTGCAGGGACTGATTCATCGTGCGATCACCACTGGAGACTGTCGGGTTGCGGAGCTTTGGGGTCGGCCCAGCGCTGGTGGTGCGACGTGGCGTACCAGCTCGGCCGCCCGGGATCGCGGTCGTAGGGGTAACCGCCGAGCTCGCGGTACAACTCGGCGTACTGCGCCACCTTGTCTCGATCGAGCTGAACCCCGAGCCCGGGACCGTCCGGCACCGCGATGGCGCCGTCGACGTACTGGAACATGCCCCCGGCGATCACGTCGTCCTCGAGGTGGTGGTAGTGCGCATCCGCAGCTCGGTCGAGATTCGGCAGGGCGGCACCGAGGTGCAGCATGGTGGCCAGCTGGATGCCGAGCTCGCCGGATGAGTGCACCGACACTCCGAGTTGGAACGTGTCGCACACGGTGGCGGCCTTCACACACGCCCGGATTCCGCCCCAGAACGTCGTGTCGAGCAGGACGACGTCGACGGCGCGGTCGAGCACGTTGGCCGCGAGCTGTTCGAAGTTGATCACGACGGTGTTCGTAGCGATCTGCAGCCCGAGGTCGCGCAACTGCCGGAGCCCGCCGAGCCCCCAGGTCGGGTCCTCGTAGTAGTCGTTGGGCAGGTCGCGGATCGCCGCGCCGAACCGTCGCGCCTCGGCGACGGACAACGCGGCGTTCGGGTCATAGCGCAGAAGGTCGCCGTCGGTCGCCTCGGCCAGTGCTCGAAAGCACTCCAACTCGTAGTCGGGGTCGAACACGCCACCTTTGAGTTTGTGAACGCTGAATCCGTACCGTTCCTTGAGACTGCGAGCCTCGTCGACGAGTTGTTCGGCGGTACGGATCTCGCCGCGACCGGTCGACGGATCGGCATACCGGAAGAACAGGTACGACGCGAACGGCACCTGATCACGTATCCGCCCGCCCAACAACTCCGACACCGGGACACCGAGGTCTTGTCCGACGAGGTCGAGACAGGCGAACTCGATCGCGGCAAGCAATTGAGTCCGATTGTTGTAGAGGCTCGCTGTCGGATTGGCGATCGCGAATCGCAACGCCTCGAGCATCAACGGATCATGGCCGACCAGGTACTTCTTGAGCGCGACGATGGCTGCTTCGGCGCTCTCGCCGCCGCCACCCAACTCCCCCAGGCCGATCAATCCGTTGTCGGCTTCGACTTCGACGATGGTCCGGACGAATCGGCCCCAGTGCGCCCCGTTGGAGTGCAGCAATGGCGCCTCGAGTGGCACTGCCACCGTCGTTGCCCGGATATCGCGAATCTTCATCTGGTCCCCTTGTTGTGATTTCGTGCTGTCAGCCGACTGGCTTGAGACTGGAAGCGAAAAAGCGTTGGAACGTGAGGAACAGCACCACCGTCGGCAGTGACACGAACAGTGCGGCAGACAGCACGATCGGTGGGCCCAGGCTGGAGTAGCCGCTGTTGAGCTCAGCCAACGCCGCCATCACCGGGCGGATGTTGGGGCTGGTCGACAGCGTGATACCGAAGAGCAGGTCGCTCCACACCCAGGTGAACTGGAACACGAACGCGGCCTGCAGCGAGGACTTCACCAACGGCAGGTGGATCTGCCAGAACAAGCGACCCCATCCGGCGCCGTCGAGCTGAGCGGCTTCGGTGACCTCGCTCGGGACCGTCGTCAAGTAGTTGCGCACCACGAAGAACGCGAACGGCACACACAGCGCGGCGTAGATCAGCACCATGCCCAACTGCGTGTCGTAGAGGTTGACGTTGACGTAGGCCTTGAACAGCGGAGCCAGGAAGATCTGCAACGGCAGCAAGGTACCCGTGTAGATCAGCCAGAACCACAGACCCCGCCGGCGCGTGGGCATGATGACGACCGCGAACGACGCCAGCGCCGCAGCGAAGACGGCGATTCCTGCGGACAACGTCGCATAGAGCAGGCTGTTGTACAGGCCCAGCCCGAGTTCTGCGGAATCCCACGCTCGAGCGAGGTTGTCGAAAAAGCCGAACCCGTTCGGGATCCACCGAGGCGAGCCGGTGTATTTCTCGTGCGGCGTCATCGCGTTGACGATGAGCAGATACGTCGGAACCAGCCAGAGAATCGCGAGGGCGATCAGGAATCCATTACGTACGAAACGTCCCATCGTGATCTCATCCCCGCTTCGGCATCTGTTGGCGCAGGTAAACCCACGACACTGAGACGACGATGACCGCCAGCACGACTGCTACGGCCGAACCGTGACCGTACTCACTGAGTACGAACGTCATGCGGTACATCGTCACGGCCAAGGTTTCCGAGACCCAGCCCGGTCCGCCGTTGGTCAGCAGCCAGATGACGTCGAACACGCGCAGGCTGTTGGCGATCGAGATGCCCACCACCACGACAGTCACCGGGCGCAGCTGCGGAAAGACGATGCTGCGGAAGAGCCGGAACCCGCTGGCGCCGTCGAGCATCCCGGCCTCGACGGTCTCGCGCGGCACGGTCTGCAAGCCGACGAGGAAGAGGATCACCGCGATGCCGACTGCCTGCCAGGTGTTGGCCAGAATCATCACGATCGTGTTCATCGGCCAGGACAGCAGCCACTCACGTTGGAGCTCGTCCAGGCCGAACGCGCCGAGCACCTGATTGATCGCGCCATCGCTGCGCAGCATGAAACCCCAGATCACTGCGGTGGCCGTACCGGAGATGGCGTAGGGGAGCACGAAGGCGTAGCGGACCCACGTCGCCCAGCCACTGGCGTTGGTCAGCACCGCGATCATCAGTCCGAGCAGGACCGGGAGCAACAGCGTCCCGACCATCCAGATCACCGTGTTGAGCAGGGAACGATGGAACCGTTCCTCGCCGAACAAGGCCACGTAATTGTCGAGCCCGACGAACTGCGCGGTGCTGAGTCCGTCGTAGTCGGTCAGGCTCTGGTAGACCGTGTAGCCGAACGGCACCAGCAGCAGGACACCGACGAGGAGCACGGCGGGCAGCAGATGAACGGCGCTGCCCGCCCGGGCGGCGAACCCGTCGTAACGAACGTTCGAACCCCGGTTGCGGGCCCGCGGCGCCTTCCGTTCCGGTTCAGGCGCGCGCGGGCGTACCGCGGTCTGGCCAGCGGGCTCGGTCACCCCTGCTCCCACTTGGCCCACTCTTCATCGGCTCGCTCCTGCATCTTCTGCAGAGTCGCGTCGATGTTGTCCGGCGACGGCTGGACCATGAAGGTCGCTAGGTCCTTGACGTTCCCCTCCACCAGCGCCGGCGGGCTGGCTTCCCAGTAGCGCTCGAGCTCCAACGGCTCGCTCTGCTGCACCTGCTCGGTCACCGACGTCAGGACCGGGTTCTCGATCGGGACCTCGGGGTTGGCCGAGATGTCGTTGATCTCGTCGACCCACACCTCTTGGACGTCGGGGTTCAACCACTCACCGAGCGCTTCGACGGCGGCGTCCTTGTTCGGTGCCTTCTCCGGCACCGCGAACACGCCACTTTCGATGATCACCGACGGGGCCACGTCCGGGGTGATCGTCGGCATGACGAAGGCGCCGTAGTCGTCGTCGGTCATGCCGTTCTCGGTGAAGATCGCGTTGCGCCAGGTCCCCATGGGCACCATGGCGACCTCACCGCTCTTCAACAGCGCCGGCTCGTCGTCCCAGGCGGTGTCGGGCGAGGTGAAGAAGCCCTTCGCGTACATGTCCGCCCAGATCTGCATCGCCTGACGGGCGGGCTCGTCGGTGTAGCTCGCCTCGCCGTTCATCAGATCGGTGTAGAACTGTGGGTCGAGCTTGCTGAGGATCTCGCCGAACCAGATGAACGACGTCCAGCCGGCTTCCTGCGTAGCGAAGAACGGTGTGATTCCGGCGTCCTTGATCGCCTGCGCGTTGCCGATGAACTCGTCCCACGTCGTGGGGACCGACAGGCCGAGATCGTCGTAGATCTTCTTGTTGTAGAAGATCACCCAGTACGACTTGTACATGGGCATGGCGTACACGTGGCCGTCGTAGGAGAAGCTCGGTGCCGTGTCCGGGTTGACCCACCCGTTGTCCACGGCGGCTTCCCACTCGGCGTCGAGGTTGACCAAGCCACCGGAGCGGGCCAGGTCCTGCAGGCGGTAGCCGCTCCACCACTTGACCAGGTCGGTCGCACTGTTGGACTGCAAGGACGAGCGGATGACCTGCTGATAGTTCTCGGTGCTCGGCACGTTGCGTGGGTCGATGCCGTACCCGGTGATCTCCTGGAGCTCGGCTCCCACGGCTTCGTACGCTTCGACGAAGTCGGCCCGGTCGCCGTTCAGGCTGAGCGTGTCGTCCGAGCCTCCACTGGTCTCGGACCCGCTGGCGCACGCGCTGATCATCAGGACGGCCGCAGCGGCGGCGACCAATGACTTTCGACGGATCATGATGACTTCCTTCGGTTGGTCCTGGGGTCTGTCTACTGGTCGGAGTCCGCGTGCTCGCGAAGCTTGCGACTCACGACGGCGATCACGCCCTCGAGGTGGGCGCGCATCAACTCAGCCGCCTTGACCGGGTCACGGTGGGCGATCGCGTCATAGATCGAGCTGTGTTCTTCATGGTCGTGTTGCAGGTCGGCGTACAGGTCACCGATCACACGCTGTTGCGGCTCGTACAGCTCGACCGTCGACTGCAGGGTTTCGGTGAGGACCTGGTTGCCGGCTGCTCGAGCGATGGCGACGTGGAATCGCATGTTCATCTGGGTGATGTCGGGTTCGCGCCGCCCGGCGATGGCTTGCGCCGCCGCGGCCAACTCAGCCTTGATCTCGGCGATCTGTGTTTCGTCACCACGGCGAGCTGCCCGGCCGGCGAGTTCTGGCTCGATCAGTAGCCGGGTGTCCAGGACGTCGAGGGTGGCGACGTCGCCGATGTCGCTGCGGTTGGGATTGGCGATGACCAGCCGGCGGGTGTCGCCACTGACGTAGATGCCCGAGCCGTGCCGGAACTCGATGGTTCCCGTCGCTTCGAGCCGGCGGGCTGCTTCACGCAGGGTCGGTGTGGCCACGCCGAACTGAGAGGCCAACGCCGACACCGACGGCAGTCGATCGCCGATCTGGTAGTTGCCCTCCTCGATGAGCCGGACCAGTCCGGAGGTCAGTACCTCCAGGAGACTTCGCCGCTCCATCCCGATCCCGCCCATCGCCGCGATTCCTCTACTCATCTGATGATTTGGCGAAGACCGTAGCCCCCCGGCACGACGGCGTCAAGCGTCGCCTCATCGTGCGCCGCCGTTCAGGCCCGACGCCGCGTTCCTCAGATCTGGGTGCGGTTCACGCCCAACTCGGGGCCCACGTATCACCCAAGACCTGCTGCGTGTTGGCGCGTACGTGGGCGCGCAGCGCCGTCAGCACGGGATGCTGGTCACCGGTTCGGAACAGCAGCACGTGCGGGTAGACCGGGGCCGGCTCACGCACGGGGATACGACGCAGGTCGTGTCCCTGGGGCCACACGTACCGGTCTCCGGATCCGACCACAGTGGCCAGCGCAGCAGACTCGGCCAGGGCATCCATCAGGGCCTCGTCACCGAAGTCGGGGCCGAGCGCGTCGATGCTCAGCCCGAAGGCCTCGGAGAGCTCCCGGTAGAAGGCTGCCCATTCGGTGCCGGGCCGGATCCCGGGGATCCAGATGCGGTGCCCGGCCAGGTCGGCGGGCCGGACCCAGGTGGCGTCGGCCAGCGGATGGGCCGGACCGACCAGGATTTCCAGCGGCGCGTCCAGAAGCCGGTCGGCGCTGATCCCGGCCGGCCTCTGGTCTGGCGGCAGCGCCCGGAAGGAGGCATCGACGACTCCGTCGAGCACCGCCTGCACCGCCTGCACGGCGCTCTTGTCGCTCATCGCGACCGCGTCCAGGGCGATGCCAGGGTGGGCGCGGTAGAAGTCGTAGACGGCTTGGGCCGGAGCGATGCGCCGGTTGAGGACGTCCACGCGCAGCGGACGGCTGCCAGGGCGCACGGACTGCTCGGCCTGTTCGAGTGCGGCCAGGACCTTCTTGGCGTGCGGCAGGAAGACCTGTCCGTCCAGGCTCAGCCGGGAACCACGCGAGGTACGCACCAGGAGAGCGACCCCGAGATGCTTCTCCAGCGTGGCTATCCGTTTGGAGACGGCTTGCTGGCTGACCCCCAGCTCGTCGGCCGCGGCCTGGAACTGCCCGGCTTCAGACGCCGTCACGAACGTACGGAGCATGGCCACATCCATGCCGCGGACCTTACCTCCACCTACAACCAACAGTTGTTGCCAGCTGGCGGCGCGTTGTTTGCTCCGCTCGCTCCTCCGGTGCTGGGATCACCGCATGTCTACCCGCACAGAGCACGTCATGTACATCAAGACCCCTGAGTTCGCGCGACACGCCGAGCGAATCATGGAGGTCACCGACGCGACTTCGCGGCTGAACATCCTGCCGTTCAGCGACACGCAGGGGCGCACGACACTACTCTCAGTTGTGTTCGGCGGACCGCTGCCGGAGTCGGTGACGATCTATCCGCCGTTTTTCACCGAGTACGGACTCGGCACGAAGTTCGGGCGGAACGTCTTCGTCAACCAGGGGTGCACCTTCATGGACAAGGGCGGCATCACCATCGGCGACGGCGTCATGATCGGCCCGAAGGTCAGCCTGATCACCGGAGGGCACCCGCTGCCGCTCGCCGAGCGCCGTGAGCACCTCTCGTTCGCGCCGATCACGATCGAGGACGACGTGTGGATCGGCACAGCCGCAGTGATCACGCAGGGGGTCACCATCGGAGCCGGAGCGGTGGTCGCGGCTGGAGCCGTGGTCACCCATGACGTGCCCGCGGGCACGATGGTCGCCGGGGTGCCCGCCCGGGTGATCAAGACGATCGGCTGAATCAGGTCGCAGCGTCGACGACCGGGGCCCTCCGTCCTACGCCGGTTCTACGGCTGGTCGTCGGCCACGTGACCGGACCAGCGGTCGAACAGCCGGGCGGCCAGCCCGACGGCGTCGCCACGAGGCTCGACCGGTCCCACGGCGCCGTCGGCGATCCACAGCTGTTCGAACGACGCGAGCCGCCGATCCAGGTCGACTGCCGCTGTCGGGTCGTCGACGGCGCCGCCGTCGGCGATCCAGTCCAGCCACACCTGCAGCCGCGGGATGTAGAACTCGCGCATCAGACCGGCCCAGTGCCGCCAGGAGTAGTCGTACAGGTTCGTGTTCGGGTGTCCCCAGACGGTGAGCAATCGCCGTACGGAACGCTCCAGGTGCAGCCGCTCCGTCGGGGTGGCTCCCCAGTCGCGGGCTTCGGCGATCCAGCGGCCGAGTAGGTACTCCGCGCGCGTGGCCAGGATGTCGTCCAGGTCGTGGAGCAGCTCGAGCAGCCGCGCGCCAGCGTGCAAGGCGCCGGCCCGGTCCCCCTTCGCCACGGCGGCGGTCACCGCCCGGCGGCTGCGGCCGGCCAGACCGCCCACCACTTGAACCGTCAGGTCGACCAGGTCGCGCCGGTACGCATCCGCGGCACTCACCACGTCGGCGACGTCGAGCATGAGTCGCCAGGCGTGAACCAGTTCGCCGAGCGCGTCGTCCGGGGCCCACGCCGCGCTCACCTGATCGTCGAGGCCGGGGCGTCGGATGACCGGTGAGGGCACCAGCACGTCGCGACCGGGCCCGTAGACCGTTGCGGCGAGGACCCGCCAGATCTCACGGACGCGGTCGTCGTCGGTGCCGTAGCGGCGCTGCGCCCACGCGGTCAGCCAGCTCTCCAGGTCGTCGGGCGGCTCCCGCCAGGCCAGATCGGTGACCAGGTCGTAGACCGCGGGGTTCGTACCCAGCCCCTCCATCGCCAGCCCGATCCCCCGCAGCTGATCCGCCGCGGCGCCGTCCTCGGCGTCCCGGAACCGGCGCACGAGCGCCCGCACGTCGCCGAACAGTCCGGAACGCTGGCCGAAGTTGTGCACGATGCACCACAACCACGGCCGATCAGCGAACCGGTCCGTCGAGCTCCACAGCGGCGCGTGCTCAGCCCACAGGTCCAGCACCAGCAGCCGCTCCGGCGGCACGGCGTCGAGGAACGCGCGGACACGCTCCGGCGTCCAGAACTCCGATCGGTACGAGAACGGCCACGCTTGAAAGACCCACACGGCATCGGGATCGTCGACGGTGACGCCGTCGAGGATGCGCCGCGCCATGTCGGCCAACGCCTCCGGCTCGCCGGAGGGCGGCACCATCTCGATGAACGGGTCGGTGGCATACAGGCCGTCACCACCGAAGCGGGCCCGCTGCTCGGCGCGAACCGCCTGCGCGAAGGCCATGAACCGCGGATGATCGGCCGGCAGCTGCCGGGTGTGGAACCCCTCCCACTGCAGCTTGGCCGCGCCCTCGTCGGCCAGCTCGGCCGGGACGTGGCCGGCGAAGCCGGGCAGGACCGGGCGCATACCCAGCTCGCGTTCACGCGCCACGATCTGCTGCCCGAGCCGCTCGCGTGCGGCGATCCAGCCTTCCGGCAGGGGCCGGTCCCAGCCTTCGAGGCAGCCCATCCACAGGAACGGCAGGTAGGTCGAGCCGCCGAGGTAGGCCGCGATGCGCTCGTCGGACATGCCTTCAGCGCGCAGGACGGCCTGCCAGACGGCTTCGTGTCCGGTGATGGCCAGCGG
>NZ_DAHVSH010000086.1:0-3077 GCF_027324685.1 Haloactinopolyspora sp. | reverse complement strand
GTCGCCGTGCCGAGGAAGACGGCCGGGAACACCGGGCCGCCGCGAAATGCACCGAGACACAGTGCGAAGGCGATCCCCTTGCAGACGAGCAGCATCGTCAGGGCGCCGGTCGACCATTGCGCCGGCTCGGCGGCGAGATCGGCGAGCGTGGCCTGCCCGGACCGGGCGACCTCGCCGGGGGAGTGGCCGGTGCCGACGGCGTAGACCGCTGCGCTTGCACCTGCCAGCAGACCGGCAGCGAGGGTGACCACCACCGGGCGCGAGCTCGCCAGCTCGGCGGTGCGGCGACCGATGGCGAACACTCCTCGCATGGCCACGGCGACGCCTACGGCCAGCGGCAACGTCCACAGGACGGCGGCAACGTCCAGGTGGGACGCGGTGAGGCCAGGAACGCGCAGCGACCCGATCTCGAGACCGGTCCAACCGCCGAGTCCCGTGAAGACCACGGCGCCGACACCACACGACACCAGGCATGGCAGGACGACCATCATGGTCCGCCGGCGGGCGAGCCCGAGTACCTCGAGGAAGAGGATCGCCGCCACGACCGGATTGCCGAAGACCGCCGAGATCGCCGCGGCTGATCCGGCGGCGGAGAGAACGGATGTCACTGTGGCCGTACTCGTCGCGTTCACCCGGGTGACCGCGAGCACCGCCAACCCGCTGCCCAGGGCGATCAACGGTGCCTCCGGGCCGACTACCGCGCCGAGTACCAGGCTGGCCGCCGCGGCCAGCAACGTTCCCGGTAGGTCGCGGGCCGCTGTCGGGCCGGTGCCGAGTCCGTGGGCCGGTACGTGGCCACCACGCCCGGGCAGGTGAGTGACGGTCAGCGCGACCAGCAACCCCGCCAGCCCAAGTGCGGCCAGCGGCCACCAGGGCGGCACGGTGTCATAGCCCAACGCTTGCGGGAGTGTTTCCCAGACCAGGTGCTCGAGTTCGTGCACCGCGGTGAGGAAGGCGAAGGCCAGCAGAGAAACCGGAATGCCCAGGAGGGCGGCGAAGAGCAGGACGGCGAGATAGGCCTTGCTGTACAGCACGCCTTCCACGTCTGGAGCCGGCTCCTCCGGATGAGCGCGCGGTGACCGATGCTCGCTCACGACTGATCCGGGAGCTTGCGCATCTCGACGACGATCAGACCGAGCTGGTCGAACCGGGCCAGCACCCCGCCGAGCGCGGCATGATCGCGCACCGGCCCGTAGATGGCGGTTCCGCCGGCCGGCCCGTCGGCGACGTCGAACTCCGGAAAGGCGGCCCGGACCGTCTCCGACACATGCCCCGCGACGAGGAACTCGTAGCGCATCGACCGGCCTTTCGCTGACGAGCGGAGGCTACGGATCGACCATCGCAGGGCTTCGGTGGTGCCGGCCTCACCCGGCGGGGGTGAATACGACGTGCACCGCGGTGTGGTTGGCGCGTCGAACTACGGACTTTCGGCCTGTTACCCGGCGGCGAACGCTGACTACGCTGGCGTGAGTGGCCGGTCGCGGCGTCAACGTGAGACGTGCGAAGGTACTCGAAGCGAAGCTGCGGGTTCCTCGTATGCCGGCCAGCGCAGTGCCCCGAGCCCGGCTGCTGCGCCGCGTCGCTGCCGCAGACTCACAGGGGCGCGGCGTCACGCTGGTGTCGGCACCTGCCGGTTCGGGCAAGACGATGTTGCTCGCCCAGTGCTGGACGATGGTGCGTTCGGACGGTGCGGCGAGCGCGTGGCTCGCCCTGGGCGACGACGACAACGACCCGTTCGTGCTGTGGTCCGGGGTCCTCTGTGCCTGCGAGCGGGCCGTGCGCGGGGTGGATCCGCTGGCCGAAGTGCGTCTTGGTGCGTTGAGCCCGCCGGCAGCCGGTGGCGTGCACGGATTCGTCGCCGCCTTGTTCGAGGCCCTCGACTCCCTGCCGCGCCCGCTGTGGATCTTCCTCGACGACGTGCATCACATCAGCTCCGCCGACTCGCTGGCCGGCCTGGCCGAGCTGATCAAGAGCAGGCCCGAGCGCGTGCGTGTGGTCCTGGGTAGCCGGTTCGATCCCCAGTTCTCGCTGGCCCGCATGATCCTGACCGGTGAAGCTTGGGAGCTGCGGGCGAGCGACCTCGCCTTCGACCGGGCCGAGGCGGCGCAGCTGCTGAGCGGGCATGAGGTGCCGCTCGAGGAGAGCGATCTCGACCTGTTGATGGAGCGTACCGAGGGCTGGGCGGTCGGGCTGCGGATGGCGGCACTTTCGCTGGCCGGAAAAGACGATGTGAGCAAGTATCTCGCCGGGTTCGCCGGGGACGACCGGCCGCTGGCGGATTACCTCGTCGCCGAGGTTCTGACGGTGCTGCCGGACGACGTCGTGGAGCTGCTGATCACCACCTCGGTGGCCGAAACCCTCACGCCGGACCTCGCGGCCCGATTGTCCGGGCGCCACGACGCCGGCGGCGTTCTGGATCAGTTGGCTCGCGACAACGCACTGGTCTACCGGGTGGGTGGCACCCCGGCGTCGTTCCGCCTGCACGGCCTGCTGCGCAGCTTTCTCTCCGCGGAGGGAAACCGGCGCGACACCGGGGCCCAGCGTCGATACCACGTCCGCGCTTCGGCATGGTTCGAAGATCACGACCACCCGGTGATGGCGCTCGACCATGCTGCCGACGGGACGGATTGGCCGCGCGTGGCCGAACTCGTCGACCGGTACGGTGTGCGGCTGTTGCTCGCGGGGGAGGCGTCGATTCTGTTGCGGACCGTGCGGCAGTTGCGCGACGAACTCGTCTCCCGACCGGCCACTGCGCTGTTGGCGGCGCTGGCCGCGCTCGACAGCGGTGCGCTGGAATCGGCGACGTACTACATCGACCTGGTCGGGCGGCGCCCCGAACAGCACCGTGATCGTGGGCTGCGACTGCTGCACGTCACGGCGCTGATGGCGGAGGCGAGGTCAGCCGGTGACCGCAGTCCCAGGGCGAGCGAACTCGTCTCGCTCAGCGAGCAGGCAGCACCGGTGAGCCCGGAGTTGAAAGCTCTGGCAGCAGTGCACCGGGGTGTCCTGCGGCTGTGGCTGACCGACTACCCACGGGCCGAGGCGGATCTGGAAGCGGCGCTGCACCTGGCACGTCA
>NZ_DAHVSH010000075.1:0-6211 GCF_027324685.1 Haloactinopolyspora sp. | reverse complement strand
TTGACGAACCGGCAAACCGCTGAGGCGCTGTTCCTGTCCACGCGCACGGTCGACCGGCACTTGAGCGCGGCGATGCGAAAGCTCGGCGTGACGTCGCGGACAGCGCTGGCGGTGGCGCTCACCGATGCGCAGGGATTTGCGGAGTGAACGTGATCATTCGACCTGCTGGCGTGGTGGACGAGCCCGGGAGTGGCGGATCGGCTGAAACCAACGCGCCACACCGTGGGCGGCGGTGCTGATGCTGAGAACTATGGGTGATCTGCCCACTCGCGATGCGTGTCGTGCCCGGTGCAGGGTGGGCGGTCATGGACAAGGAAGAACTGTCGGAGGAGCCGTCTCGTGCTGCGGAGGAGACGCCGGTCGCCGGCGAGGCTGACGATCCTGCCGCGGCGCCGGAGACCGATCCGGCGCCGGAGCAGGGGGATGAGGCCGGTGCGCGTTGGGAGCCGCTTTGACGGTTCGACGCCACGGTGGCGCGGGCGTTCGGTTGATGCACCACGAGGGTTTGTGTCGCACCACCAGGGGTGGATGGGTGGTGCGGCAGGGAATTGCGTAGTGAACATGATCATTCGGCGAAAAATGGGTGAATCGCACACTCGCTAGGTCTGTGTCGCGGGGGCCAGGGTGGTCGGCGCAAGCACGTGACTGCTTCGCTGCCGTCGGAGGACATCATGCGCGCCCTGCCCCATCATCGCCAGGTTTCCCGTCATTTCGGCCCGCGCGCGGTCGCGGCCATCGTCGCCGCAGTTGCCGTGCTGCTGGCGCTGGCGGTGAGCCCGCCGTCGTCGGCTGCGGGTGGTGCCCGTCCCGGCGCGCGTCTTCCGGCCGCCGAGCCGGAGCGGCCGCCGTCCGATACGTCGGCGCCGGCCCCCGGAACTTACCGGGTGACGTTGTTGACCGGTGATGTCGTGGTGTTGCATGTGGCGGCCGATGGGCGGCAGGCGGCATCGCTCGAGGACGCCCCGGCGGACGGTTCGGGGCGTGATCCGCAGATCTTCGAGCGCGATGGTCATGTGCACGTGGTGCCGGCTGAGGTGTCGGAGTATCTGGCTGCTGGCGTGGTGGACGAGCGGTTGTTCGACGTGACCGCGCTGGTGCGGCAAGGGCTCCACGATGCGGCGGCGCCGAAACTGCCGTTGGTGGTGTCGGTGCCGGAGGGGGTTACGACGTTCTCGGCGCCGTCCGGGGCTGAAGTCGGGCGTCGGCTGGGCAGTATCGGTGCGGTGTCGATGACGGCGGCGAAGGATGCCGTGCGGTCGGTGTGGGAGTCGTTGCGTGGCGCGTCGCCGCTGGCCGACGACGCCACCCCGCGCGCAACGCTGGCCGGTGCCAACTCGGTGTGGCTGGACGGCGTGGTGCACGCGGCGTTGGACGAGAGCGTGGCGCAGGTTGGTGCGCCGGCGGCGTGGGCGGAGGGCCTCGATGGCTCCGGCGTGTCGGTGGCGGTGCTGGACTCCGGCTACGACCCGTCGCACCCGGATCTGCAGGACCGGGTGGTGGCCAGTGCGAACTTCAGCGCGGAGAAGTCGGCGGTCGACGGTAACGGGCACGGGACTCATGTCGCGGCGACGGTGGCGGGTTCTGGTGCGGCCTCCGACGGGACGTATCGCGGGGTGGCGCCGGGCTCCAAGCTGTTGATCGGCAAGGTGCTCGACGACTCCGGCTCCGGGTTCGAGTCGGAGATCATCGCCGGAATGCAGTGGGCGGTGGATCAGGGCGCCGACGTGGTCAACCTGAGCTTGGGGACGGACTTCGCCAGCGACGGATCCGACCCGTTGAGCCTGGCGGTGAACCAGTTGACCGAGTCGTCGGACGCGTTGTTCGTGGTGGCCGCGGGCAACACCGGACCGGCGCCGTCGACGGTGACATCGCCGGGAGCTGCCGATGCGGCGTTGACGGTGGGCGCAGTGGACAAGGCGGATCAAGCGGCGTGGTTCTCCTCGCGCGGTCCGCGTTTCGGGGACGGTGCGATCAAGCCGGAGATCGTGGCGCCGGGTGTGGGGATCGTGGCGGCGCGGGCGGCGGGGACGTCGCTGGGGAATCTGCTCGATGAGCATTACACGGCGTTGAACGGTACGTCGATGGCCACGCCGCACGTGGCTGGGGCTGCGGCGATCCTGGCTCAGCAGCACCCGGACTGGGGCGCTGAGGAACTGAAGGGGCGGCTGGTGTCAGCAGCCACCCCGCTGGACAACGAGCCGGTCACCTTCCAGGGCGCCGGCCGGCTGGACGTCGCGGCCGCCGTCGGCGACACCGTCGGCGTCGACCACGGAGTCCTGTACCTCGGGAGCGTCGACCACGACGCCGAAGCCGTCACCGCCGAGCTGACGTACCACAACCCGACCGACCAGCGAGTGACGTTGCGGCTGTCCGCGGACGTCGATCACACCGGGCCCGGCGGCGCCCGGCGCCCCGCACTGCGGTTGAGCCGGTCGGCGCTGTCCATCCCGGCCGGCGGCGAGGCCACCACGACGGTCTTGCTCACCCCGAACCGGGCGGAAGCGGGAACCTACGAGGGACACATCACGGCGGTGGACGTCCGCGGTCGGCAGACGCCGGTCCACACCGCCACGTCGTTCTCGATCGTCCCGCCGAGCCACACCGTGACCCTGGAGGCGATCGATCGCCACGGCGGGCCGGCCACCGGACCGGTCGATCTGCTGAACATCGACACTTGGGAGGAACACCGGACCTTCCTGCTCGACGGCTCGGGGACCGTGGACCTGCCGGCCGGCGACTACACCGTCGTCGCCGCCATCGAGACCGCCGGCGACGGCACCCATCCGGCCTCGGTGACCGTCACCGGTGACACGCAGGTCACCGTGGAGGGCGACGTGCATCTCAGTTACGACGCCCGCGGCGGTGAACAGCTCGCCGTCGACACACCACGCCCGGCGCAGCTCGACAATGTTCACGTCATCTGGCGCCGCAGCATCGGCGATGCCGCCATGACGTCGTTGCTGTGGAGCGCGAGAACCGGCGAGAAGATCTACACCATCCCCGGCGACCCGGCCGAGACCGGAGACTTCGACCTCTGGACGACCTGGCAGCTGGCGGAGCCGCTGCTCACCCTCGACCTCTTCGACGACCCGGACATGTTGCCGCAACTGGCGTCGATGGATCACCCGTACGTCGGCAACGGCGAACTGCCGGTCGTCGATGTCGGTACGGGAACACCGGAGGAGTTCGCCGCGGCCGACGTCGAAGGCAAGATCGCCGTGGCCACCCGGCCGGATGGTGATGTCAGCGAGCAGGCCGTGGCGGCAGAAGCCGCCGGCGCGGAGTTTCTCCTGGTGATCAACAACCGGCCCGGACCTTGGGCGACGAGCATCTGGCCAGAAGAGTTCCCGACCTACACGATGCAGCAGCGGGCCGGAAAGATCTTGCGGGACGCCATCGCTGCCGACCCGGATCCGCGGCTGGACGTCGACGCCATCCACGACTCGACCTACGCCTACGAGCTCGTCTTCACCGAGGCCGGCGGCATCCCGTCGGGCACCACGTACGACGTGGCCGACGAACCACTGGCCACGGTGCGGTCGGACTATCGCGACGACTCACCGGACCAGGGCCGCAGGGAGTCCTGGATCCCGTTCGTCGACGGCGTCGTGCTGGGGACCGCGTTGGGCTCGGTCCGCAACGGTCCGGTCGAGCGGACCGAGTACGTCAGCACCGACGGCGTCGAGTGGCAGCGATTCGGCCAGCCGCACGGCGAGTTCCTCAACATGTACTGGACCGAGACGGCCATCGAGACCTACGTGCCCGGCCAGACCTACGACCAGGTGTGGTGGGGGCCGCTCGTGGCGCCCGGGGTACCGGTGACCAACGGGCTGGACGAGCTCGGCTCACCGCTCGCGCGGTTCCGCGACGTGATCCGCGTGCTCATGCCGCACTACCGCTACGGCGCCGGCACGTTGGCCGGAACCATCCAGGAGCAGCTGGGCGACACCTCCGAGCTGACGCTGCGCCGCGACGGTGAGGTGGTGGGCACGTCGACATGGCCCGAGGCGCAGTTCACCGTCGCACCCGAGGCAGCGGAATACGAGCTGAACCTGCGCGTCGACAGCGGTTCGGGGACCTGGCGATCGACGTCGGTGGCCACCGAGACGACATGGCGGTTCACCTCCCAGCGCCCTGACGAGGAGCGGGTCGTGCTGCCCCTGGTGCAGGCCACCTACGAACTGGCCGCCGGTGAGCGGAACCAGATGCCGGTCGGTTCGCCGTATCCGTTGATCGTGCGACCGGAGTATCAGCCGGGCGCCGCGGGGCCGGGCGGGTTCGACGTCACCGTGGAGGTGTCGTTCGACGACGGCGCAAGCTGGACCGCCACGGCGGTCGAGGCCGACGGCGACGACCGGTTCGAGGCCACCGTGCCCGCCACGGCCGAAGCGGGATTCGCCACCGTCCGCGTCACCGTCACCGACGACGACGGCAACGCCATGACCCAACGCATCGACCGCGCCTGGCGAGTCGGCTGAAAACGAACGATGGCAGGTTGGTTCAGGCGCTGTCACGCCCGAAACCAACCTGCCATCGGTGGCTCGTGCCGTGCCGTCAGTCTGCGGTGAGGCGCATCGTCATCTCGGCATAGCCGTCGTGGCTACGCGCGGACACGCCGAGCGCCTGCAGCGTCCGGATCGACTCGAGCGTGTCCTCGCCGATTCCCTGCTCGCCGAGGGTGTCGAGTACGGCGTCCTCGAACGAATCGAAGTTGACGAAGAACACGGCGTCGGCGTCGGCGGCGTCGCGCACCGCAGTCGTGTAGACGTCGGCGTCGGCGAGCGCTCCGCCCTCGCCGAGGGTGGCGGCGTACTCGTCGTTGGAGGCGACGATGTAGCCGTCGTCGGTTTCGTGGACCGGGACACCGTCCAGTGACTCTCCGGCCTGCGCGGCCATGTCCTGGATCTGCGCCCAGATCTCGCTGAATGCGCCGGCATCCGTGGCGACCTTGACCCCGGCGTTCAGCGATGAGAAGTCACCCATGAACACGGCCGGCACGTCGAGGCCGTTGCCGTCCAACGCGACGAGAAGGCTGTCGCCGAGCAGCGTGGCCAGGTCGTCGGGCAACGTGAAACCCGTCTGAGCCTCGAGCGCGTCGATCTGCTCCGTAGCGTCGGGGTATGACTCGAGGATCTCGTCCCAGTTGTCCAGCAGTGCGTCGCCACCACCGGCCATGCCCATCAGGAGGCTGGTGTCGTCGGGCACGTCGGCCTGGACGCCGCCGGTGCCCATGTCCTTGTAGATGTCGCCGGTGGTCACGGCGGCGATCTCGGCGTAGCTGTCGTCGAAGCGGAACGTGGCGGCGAAGCTCTGGTAACTGCCCTCGAGCAACTCGCGAGACTCTTCCATCCCCGGCAGGGACTCGTCACCCGGAAGCGGCTCGGTGTTCTCCAGTGCCTCGCCGAACACGTCGAGCATCCCCGTGCCCGAGACCCAGAAGGAGACGACACCGGGGTCGCCGAGCAGGTCCATGGTCTCAGCGAAGTCCTCGTTGTCGGCCAGCGAAGACTCCTGCGCGGACTCGACGTACGCGTCCGCGTTCTCCTGCGTGTCGGTGATGATCAAGTAGCCGTCGGCGTAGGAGAGTCCGATGCTCGCCTCGTCACCGCCGCAATCCTGCGCCTTCTCGAACGTTTCGCGCGCGGCGTCCTCGTCGTCGGCCTGAAGCGCCAGCGCGAACCCGGGCGCACCGCTGTCGTCGGACGGCGGAAGAGCCGCTGCGCCCACCCGGTGGCCGAGCCACGGCTCGACGTCTTCGGCGAAGTCGAGGTCACAGCCCGTCGCGTCGCTGAACTCGTCGATGAACAGCTCGCGCAGATCGTCGTCCTCGTCGGTGATGCCGGTGGCCTCTTTGAAACCCGGGAACTTCCGGAGGAAACGGAACGCCTCGACCTTCTGCGCTGCCGACGGGTCCATGTCGATACGGACGTAGCCGATGGAGTCGGCGGGCAACACGTCGTGCGGCTGCGGGCCGCCTCCGTCGAGGGCACGCCAGGCGAACACCGCACCCGGAACCAGCAGAACGGCCACCGCGGCCAGGATCCCGACCGTGAGAGCCCGCCGGCGCCGGGGAGGCTGCTCAGCCGTGGCTGGCTCGGCCCCGGACGGTGGCGGGGGAGGAGGGGACGACGGCCCAGGCGGCGAACCCGGATTCGACATCGATATTGACCTTTCATTTCGTGCCTCTGAGGGACCGGGACAGGTTAGCCGA
>NZ_DAHVSH010000162.1:0-21643 GCF_027324685.1 Haloactinopolyspora sp. | reverse complement strand
CTAGGACAGGAAGTCGCGCAGCTCGCTGGCCCACTCGGTGCGGCGCAGCTTCGTCAGCGTCCGGTGCTCGATCTGGCGGACCCGCTCGCGGGTCACGCCGAACTCACGCCCGACTTCCTCGAGCGTACGGGTTCGGCCGTCGTGCAGGCCGTAACGCAGCCGGACCACGGCGCGTTCGCGCTCGGTGAGCCCGTCGAGCACCTGCTCCACCTGGTCGCGCAGCAACACCTGGGCCACCAGCTCGTCCGGTGTCGGCGCGTCGGAGTCCTCCACGAAGTCACCGAACGAGTTGTCCGCGGACTCACCGACCGGCGACTGCAAGCTGACCGGCTCGTCGGCGTAGGACAGCAACTCGACCACCCGCTCCGGCGGCAGCGAAGACGCCTCGGCGAGCTCGTCGATGCTGGGATCACGCGCCTGCTTCTGTGCGATCGAGCGCAACGCCCGCAGCACGCGATTCAGCTCGTCGGCCACATGCACCGGAAGGCGGATCGTGCGGCCCTGCTCGGCCAGCGCGCGGCTGATGGCTTGCCGGATCCACCAGGTGGCGTAGGTGGAGAACTTGAAACCGCGGGTGTAGTCGAAGCGCTCGACCGCGCGGATCAGGCCGAGATTGCCCTCTTGGACGAGGTCGAGCAACGGCAGCCCACGCCGGGCATAGCGCCGCGCGACCGAGACCACCAAGCGCAGGTTCGCCTCGACCAGGCGAGCCTTGGCCTCGCGGCCGAGGTGGACCAGTTCGGTCAGGTCGTCATAGTGCGGGTCGGTCGGGCTCGTGCTCGCCAGTTGCTCCTCGGCCAGCAGGCCCGCCTCGATGGCCCGGGCCAGCCGGACCTCGTCGTCAGCCGACAACAGCGGGATACGGCCGATCTGGCGCAAGTACTGCCGCGTCAGATCGATACCGGTGCTCGTGCTCGTGCTGAACGCACCGGCACGCAACTCCCCCGCGTCGACCGCGCTGGGCCGTTCTGACGACCCCGGCTCGCGCGCGCCGGGCTCGCCGCCGCCCTGCTCGTACCCACCCCGCTGGTGCTCGCCGCGTTGGGACGGCACCGTGGGACTGTCCACCCTCGAACGAACCACCGGCATCACCTCGGTTCGACACCAAGTGTGCCCTGCCGAAGGCACCGGCATCTACCCTTCTGGCGAATCGATGATCACGGCGTTCGAGCCGAGTGAACCTGCACATGTCGACGGCCGGGACGACGCACGCCCCGGCCGCCGCGAAACGTCCTACCAGGGGCGAATCGCTCGCAAGTAGTCGTAGCCGACCTGCGCCGTCTGCAACGGCGTCACGTCCGGCGTGTCGTTCTCCATGATGTACTCCAGCACCCGGTGCCCCCGGAAGATCCGGGCGAAGTCGATGTGCCCGGTCCCCAGGTCGGCCATGTCGCCGGTGGCCGGATCGCGGTCCTTGACGTGATACTGCAGGACCTTCTGCGGCGCCCGGCGGATCACGTCCAGGGTGAAGCCTTCCGGGTCGTCGACGCCGTCACCACTGTTGATGCCGCCGGTGACGGCCCAGTAGATGTCGATCTCGAGGTGCACGAGCTTGGGATCGAACTCCTCGGTCAGCACCTCCCACGGGGTCCGGCCGCCGCCGAGATCGATGGTGAACTCGTGCGCGTGATTGTGGTAGCCGTACCGCAGCCCGGCGGACCTCGCGACCTCGGCCTCGGCGTTCATCTGCTCCGCCCACATCTTCCAGTCGTCGAGGTCGTCCGAGTTCAGGTACGGCACCACGATGAACGACTGGCCGAGGGTCAGGGCGTTCTCGATCTTCTGGTCGAGCTCTTGGCGAGACCCGCTGATGCCGTCATGGCTCGACGTGCACGACACCCCGATCTCGTCATAGAACGCCTTCAACTGCTGCGCCGTACGGCCGTAGTAGCCGGCCTGCTCGACCTTCGGATAACCGAACTCGGCGATCGCGCGCAGCGTCGCGTCGAACCCGGGCTCGCCGCCCAGCGCCTCGCGGACGGTGTAGAGCTGAATGCTGATCAGCCCGGGCGGTACCGGGCGCCCGCCGGGACGTCCCGGCTGGCGCCCCGGCCGCGCGTCAGCATGAGCGGGTACGGCGGCACCCGCGCCGAAGGCGACAGCTCCCCCAGCGGCCATCGAGGCGAGCAGGAACCTACGGCGGTCGATCCCGCGGGCGGCCAGTGAGCGCCGTAAGGCGCCGTGACCGTCGTTTCCGTAACACATGTCGTGCTCCTCTCCGTCGAGATGACTGGTGACCTCCGCGCCGTCCAGGCCGCGAGGGTGGCTACTGCCGCTACTCCCCCGAGCTGAAGGCTGCGTCGAAGGCGGCCTCCGGGGGTTCGAAGAACCGCGAACGTACGTACTGCACCGCCTCGGCCGCGCCACGCAGCCGGTCCATTCCGGCGTCCTCCCACTCGACCGAGATCGGTCCCTCGTAACCGATCGCGCCGAGCATCCGGAAGCACGCTTCCCACGGCACGTCGCCGTGGCCGGTGGACACGAAGTCCCAGCCGCGCCGCGGGTCCGCCCACGCCAAGTGCGACCCCAGCCGCCCGGACCGGCCGTTGCCCGTCTGCAGCTTCGTGTCCTTGCAGTCCACGTGGTAGATCCGGTCGCGGAAGTCCCAGAGGAATCCGGCCGGATCGATGTCCTGCCACACCATGTGGCTGGGGTCCCAGTTGAGGCCGAAGGCCTCCCGATGCCCGATGGCTTCCAGCGTGCGCACGGTGGTCCAGTAGTCGTAGGCGATCTCCGACGGGTGCACCTCGTGCGCGAATCGGACACCGACCTCGTCGAACACGTCGAGGATCGGGTTCCACCGGTCGGCGAAGTCCTGGTAGCCGGCGTCGATCATGTCCTGCGACACCGGCGGGAACATCGCCACGTACTTCCAGATGGACGAACCGGTGAAGCCGACGACTGTCGACACGCCGAGTTTCGCCGCGGCGTGGGCAGTCACCTTCATCTCCTCGGCGGCCCGCTGGCGCACGCCTTCGGGATCGCCGTCGCCCCAGATCCGGTCCGGCAAGATGGCGCGGTGCCGCGCGTCGATGGGGTCGTCGCAGACCGCCTGGCCCTTGAGGTGATTCGAGATGGCCCAGACGTTGAGCCCGTACTTCTCCAGGATGTCTCGGCGCGATTGGACATAGGCGTCGTTCTCGGCGGCCTGCCACACGTCGAAGTGGTCACCCCAGCACGCGATCTCGAGGCCGTCGTAGCCCCACTCCGAAGCGAGGCGGGCGACTTCCTCGAACGGTAGGTCCGCCCATTGGCCGGTGAACAACGTGATCGGTCGGGACATGGTTGCTCCTTTCACCACCAGGGCTTCTTGTGCATCACCAGGCGTGCATGCCTAGTGGCGTTGGGAATTGCCTGGTGAACATGATCATTTCGAGAGGGAGGGTTCGGGGGCGGGCGTCGGTGCCGGCAGGCCGGCGAGTTCGAGCATGAGGTCGCGCACGTCGGTCGCGGCCAGCCGATCACGCGCGGTCGAAGGGTCACTGCACAACAGGACGGGGCCATCGTCGGGATCGTCGGGCAGCCGGCCGTGGGTGCCTTTCACCCACCGCCCGTCGAGCGGGACGACGTCCATGGCGTAGCGCAGCCCGGCCTTCTTGCGCGCCAACGCCAGACCGGCCCGGAGCTTCACGCGCGGGTCGGCGGGGTCGAGGAACAGTTCAGCGGGGTCGTAGCCGGGCTTGCGATGGATGTCGACGCCACGGGCGAAATCCGGGGCCCGCTCGTCGTCGGTCCAGTAGTAGTAGGTGAACCACGCTTCGGGAGCCGCGACCAGCACGAGTTCACCGGCGCGCTCGTGATCCAGCCCGTAGTCGCGTTGGCCGTCCCGGTCCAGCACGAGATCGACGCCGGGCAACGCCTCACACACCCGCCGCACCGCCTGCAGATCTGCGTTCTCGCCGACGTACACGTGCGCGACCTGGTGATCGGCGACGGCGAAGGCGTGCGACTTCCACGGATCGAGGTACTCCATGCCGGCCTGGGTGTAGACCTCGAGGAACCCCGACTCGCGCAGCGCCCGGTTCACATGCACCGGCGTACTCGCCGGTGTGATGCCGTACTCGCTCATGACCAGCACCGTCGCTCCGGCGTCACGAGCCTGGCTCAGCAGCGGCGCGAGGACGCGGTCGACATCCTGGGCGGCGGTGACAGCCTCGGGACTGTCCGGGCCGAAACGTTGCAGGTCGTAATCCAGATGCGGGATGTAGGCCAACGTCATGTCCGCCTGCGGCAGCAGCCGCTGCGTCGCCCCCACGATCCACTCGCTGGACTTCAGCGACGCCGTCGGCCCCCAGTAGTTGAACAGCGGGAACGGGCCCAGCCGCGACGTGAGCGCATCGTGCAGCTGCGGCGGGCGGGTGTAGCAGTCCGGCGACTTGCGCCCGTCAGCGTGATAGATCGGTCGCGGCGTCACCGTCCAGTCGGTGCTGGCGCCCATCGCGTACCACCAGCACACGTTCGCCACGCGGTAACCGGGCTGCGTGCGCCGGGCGGTCTCCCATACCTTCTCGCCCTGCACCAGGCGGTTGTGCTGGCGCCACAGGTACACCTCGCCCAAGTCGCGGAAGTACCAGCCGTTGCCCACGATGCCGTGCTCGCTCGGGCGCCGACCGGTCAGGAACGTCGACTGCACCGAACACGTCACCGCCGGCAGCACGGTGTCCAGCCGGGCCTGCCAGCCGTCGTCGGCGATCGACTTCAGCGCCGGAGCATGCTCCAGCAACTTCGGCGTGAGCCCCACCACGTCGAGCACGAGCAATCTGTTCATACTTCCTCCACATCCATCGGTCGGCCTCGGCCTCGCCTCCGGCTCCAGCACACCTCGCTGCGCTCGCCGTACCTCCGCCTGCAGCTCACCCGACTGCCTCCAGTCCGAAGTCCTCGGTCAGCCGACGCGCCGTCCACCTCAGCTCGGCGGCGAGCCCGTCGATCAAGCCCGCCTCACCGGCAGGCCGACGCCCCTGCGGCAGCACCGACCAGGTGTAGGTCTCCACCTCGACGTGGTCGGTCACGGCGCCGGCCGCGCCGAACAATCCGCCGAGCGTGTCCGTCAGGTGCTCCTGAGTGACCCGCAAGGGCGGGTCGGGATGTTCGTGCACCGGCACGTGGAAATGCACCCGCCACGGTCCCTCGCCGGGCAGGGCTGCCGGCCCGCCCAGCGCCTCGGGCAGATCGTCCCGCCCGGCTTTCCGGTCACGGGACCACTCGCGGACTTGGTGGAGGAAGCGGTCCTCGGCGTAGGCCCGCAACGCCGCCTGCGCGGTCGTGCTCCCCGGCTCGTCGATCTGCAGCGCCGCCGAAGCCTGCGCCTTGACCACGGACAACCCGGAACCGGCCAGCTCGGCCAGTGCAGAGTCCGGCGATTCGAACTCGACGGCGAGGTGACACGCGTCGACGCACACCCCGATGCGCTCGGTGTCGACCCCGCCCAGCCGCTCGACGGCGTCGTGGACGGTCTCGACGACACAGCCCGGCTCGGGTTCCAGCCCGACCCGGATGGTCCGGCCGGTCTCGGCCTCCACCTTCGCCAGCCCGTCAGCTAGCCGGCCGAGGTGGTCCAGAGCCTGCTGCTCTCGTTGCGCCGTCCACGGGTCACGCCAGGCCAGCGGCAGGCTGGAGATGCTGCCGCGCGCAGCGTCGTCGGGCAACAGCCGGGCCAGGACCGCCGCGCAGTCGAGCGTGTAGTCCAGCCGCGCCTGCTCCACCCAGTCCGGGTGGTAGACGGCCTTCTTCACCTGGCGATCGTGAAAGCCCTGGTACGGGAACGCGTTCAAGGTGACGACCTCGAGCCCGTTCGCGTCCAGCGCCTCCTGCACACGTGCGATGTCGGCCTCGCCGGCCAGCCGGGCGGCGACCGGAGCGGGCAGCCACAGCCCCAACCCCAGGCGCGGGGCGGCAAGGCGCTCACGCACCCCGCCGCCGTAGCGGACGAGCTGGTCGATCAGCGCCTCGACGTCATGCGTGGGATGCACGTTCGTGCAATACGCCAGGTGCACGATCGTGCCGTCGGGGTGCCGGAACCGCATCGGACTCAGTCCTCCTGGCCGCTCGGGCGTTGTCCCCGGAGGACGGAGTTGCCCTCGAACGTCGCTGTCGGCCCGGTGGCCGTGGTGTCGTCGTCGAGGAGCAACCGCCCGCTCTGGCCGTAGAAGTCCACCGGGTTCTGCCAGAGCACCCGGTCCACGTCGGCGGCGGTGAACCCGTGCTCGAGCATGGCGCGCCCGGTGGCGACGGTCTTGAGCGGGTCGCTGTGCCCCCAGTCGGCCGCGGAGTTGACGATCATGCGCTCCAGGCCGCGGTCGGCGAGGATGCGCACCATGCGGTGCTCGTCCATCTTCGTGTCGGGGTAGACGGAGAAGCCCATCCAGCAGCCGGAGTCGGCCACCATGGCGACCGTCGTCTCGTTGAGGTGGTCGACCAGCACCCGCTCCGGTGGCAGCCCACTCGCGGCGACCAGTTCCAGGGTGCGGCGCGTACCGGCGGCCTTGTCCCGGTGCGGCGTGTGCACCAGGACGGGTAGGTCATGCTCGCCGGCCAGCTCGAGCTGGCGGGCGAACACCTTCTCTTCGTCGTCGGTCATCGAGTCGAACCCGACCTCGCCGACCGCCACGACGCCGTCCTTCGCCAGATACCGGGGCAGGAGCTCGAGCACCTCGACGCAGCGCGGGTCATTCGCCTCCTTCGGGTTCAGCGCGATCGTGCAGTGGTGCTTGATGCCGTACTGCGCTGCGCGGAACCGCTCCCAGCCCAGGAGTGAATCGAAGTAGTCACAGAACGACCCGACGTTGGTGCGCGGCTGGCCCAGCCAGAACGCCGGCTCGGTGACCGCTCGCACCCCCGCCGAGTACATCCGGGCGTAGTCGTCGGTGGTGCGCGACGTCATGTGAATGTGGGGGTCGTAGATGCGCATCAGTTCTCCTTCTCAGCGCCGGCATCACCGTGGTTGAGCACCAGCCAGGCATCCGACGGCACGGACCGCCCGGCCGCACCGCGTTCGGCGGCGTAATCGGCCACCATCCGGGCCAGCTCGGCGTCGGTACGGCGGTGCAAGTCGGCCACCGCCTCGAGCGGGACGCCGACGAACAGGCACTTGAGCACGCCTTGCCGCCACGAGTCGCCATCGAGGTGCTCGGCGGCATACGGACCCATGGCCGCGGCGATCAATCTCAGGTCGTTGGTCCGCAGGGCGTCGGCGACGATGGGGAGCCCGCTCGTCCCGATGTTCAGCGTCGGCAAGGCACGCAGCACCCCGCGCTTCTCGTCGGCGTCGCCGAAGCGGTACAACGCGGCCAACTCGGTGGCGAACCGGTCCGGCTCCGAACGCCACGCCGCGGCCACCGCCTGCAGCAAAACTGCGCGGGCTTCGTCCTCCAACCGCGGCGTGCGCAGACCGTCGGGGTCGGCCGGGTCACTCGGGCCGCGGGCCACGGTGCGGCCCACCGCCGGGAAGACGCCGGAGATCTTGCTCGGCTGGGCGCTCAACTCCTCGACGAGCTCAGCCAGCCGCGCACGGGCAGCGTCGTCGAGGTGTGGCGCGGCATGGTCGATCATGGTGTTCATCGCACGTCCTCCTACGGTGTCCGATGATCATGAGGTTCCTCCGGTGCAAGACACGCGAACCCGAGGTGTGACCGGGCCATCCAGGCGAGATCATGGGCCGGCCTCCCGGGCCGCGGCGGCCTGGCTCGCCTCCGGCATCGCCGCGCGCAGGGCGTCGAACGATCGCTGCGCCACCACCGGCGCGGCATGACCGTGGCGCGGCAGTTCCACGGCGGCCAGCCCGGTATAGCCGACGTCGACCAGCGCACTCAGCGCGGCGGGCAGGTCGAGCTCGCCGTCGCCGAACTCCAGGTGTTCGTGTACACCGGGCAGCATGTCGTCGAGCTGGACGTTGGCGAGCAACCCGCCGGCTTGCCGGACGCACTCGTCGACGGGTGCGGGCTCGTTGCACACCGTGTGCCCGACGTCGAGCGTCACGCGCAAGTGCTCGGGCGAGCCGAGTCGCTCGCGGAGTTCCAGCACGCCGCTGACGGTGTCCACGAACATGCCCGGCTCCGGTTCGAAGGCGCACACCACTCCGCGCCGAGCGGCTTCGTCGAGCACCGCGCCGACGCCGTCGACCAACCGGCGCCAGCCTTCGGCGTCGTCGACGCCCGGCGGCAGCGTCCCGGCCCAGAACGACACCGCTTCGGCACCGAGGTCCGCGGCGATGCGCACCGCGCGGCACAGCAGGTCGACCCGCCGTTCGCGGCCGCTGTCGGAGACCAGGGTCGGCTCGTGCTTGTGCCACGGATCCAGCACGTAGCGTGCGCCGGTCTCGATCACCACGTCGAGCCCGAGCTCGGCCAGCCTGCGCCCGACGGCGGCAGTGCGCGCCGACAGGTCGGGCGCGAACGGGTCGAGGTGGGGCTGGTCGACGGTGAGCGCCACGCCGTCGTAGCCGATCCCGGCGATGACCGCGAGCGCGTCGTCGAGGCGGTGGCTGCCGAATCCGTTGGTGCCGTATCCCAGGCGCAGCGTCATGTCGCCGACACCACCTTGGAGGCGAGCTTGGCCAGCGGAGCGGCCGCCAGGACGCCGGCGGCGACCGCGAGTGCACCCGTGCGCGCCGTCAGTGCGGCTTGCAGGGGGATCAGCCCGCGGATCCCGGTCCCCGTGGCCCGGCGTACGGTCGCCGCGTCCGGGCTGCAAGCCGCCGCCCACTGCGCCCGGCCCACCGAGGCCGCGTACACCCCGGCCGATGCCACCGCGGCACCGACCGTCGCCAGGTTGCGTGCGGGTGGGCGGAACGTAGCCGCCCACCCGTCCCTGGGCACGGTGGCGGCGACGGTCGCGGCTGCGGTCGCGACCGTCGCCAGCCGACCGGCGGCCGCGGAGGTGCCGTGCACCTCGCCGCGGCTCAATCCCGTCACACCGGCGGTGTGGACGGCGACGGTGAACGCGGGCCAGGCGGCTGAACGCAGCCGCCCGCCCGCGCCGAGCAGGACATCGAGTCCGCGCGCGGCGGCCATGACCAGCGGACCCGTCGCAGTGGACTTGGCGACGAGGTCGTAGGTCCAGACCGTGGCGGTCAGCGGCACGGCGACGCGTAGCGCTGGGCGTCCGCCGGCCGCTGCGGCAAGGCCGAGGCCCGCAGCGGACAACCCGGTAGCCAACGCGATGGCCTGTCGAGGACGGACCCGCCCGGACGGAATCGGCCGTTCGGGCCGTTCGACGCGGTCGAGGTCGCGGTCGGCGTAATCGTTGAGCGCCATGCCGGCCCAATACAGGCACGCCGACGACAGCGGAATCAGCCCGGTACGCAGCCCGTAGGGAAATCCCGCCGCCGCGGCACCGGCCAGACCGTCGCCCGGCACGGTGAACGCCGCCGGCGCGCGCACGAGCTCCGCGACGTCGCGCCAGCGCATACTCTGCCCCGGCCCACCACGCAGCTGCATGGAAAGTGCCATCGGCTCACGCCCTGGCCGCTTGCGAGCACCAGGCGGTGAGACTGCGCCACTGGTCGCTCAGCCCGTGTTCGTCGGTGCCGGCCGGGTCCTTGAAGAAGAACCCGAACTCGGACACCGGCCCGCGCTGGCCGAGTTCGTGCGCCCGGGCGACGAGCCGGACCAGATCCAGTGCCAGCGGGGCCGCCAACGCCGAATCGCAGCCGGACCAGGTGAACTGCAGCGACATCCGAGTGCCCAGAAAGCCCTCGAACGACACCATGTCCCAGGCGGTCTTCCAGTCCCCCAGGTCAGGGACGTAGTCGATGTGCAGCGGCCCGTCGACCGGATGCCCGAGGATGGCTTCCAGTCCCTGCGCCTTGGTGGCGGTCTTGCTGGCCGCGGCCACCGGATCGGCGAGCGTCTGCCCGTCACCGCCACCGAGCAGGTTCGTCGACGACCACGACCGGACTTTCAGCGCACGCATGGCGAACATCGGCGCCAGAACGGTCTTCAGCAAGGTTTCGCCGGTCTTGGCATCCGACCCGGCCCAGGGCAGGCCTTCGCGTTCGGCCAGCTCGCTCAGCGCCGGCAACCGGGGCCCGGGGTTGGGCGTGAACCCGACGTAGGGGCAGCCGGCTCGCAGGGCGGCGTAGGCGTACAGCGAGCTGCCGGGCAACGGCGCGCCCCCGGCGTCGAGCTCCGCCTCGAGCAGAGCGAGATCATCGAGAGCCGGTGCGGCCGTCGGCGGCGGCTCGGTGCTGGAGACGTCGACGACGATCACCCGGTCGAGGCCGTGGTCGGACCGGAAGGCCCGCAGCTCGGCTTCCACGCGGTCCGCCGCCGCCCGCTGCGCGCCGGCGCCCGGTACGACTCCGGCGGCAATCCGCGCGTCGACGGCGGCGAGCTCGTCGGCCACCGCGGCCACCACCGCGGTCGGCAGCACCCCGCCGCCGCGCAGTTCCTCCGCGCGCTTGCCCAGACTTCCGGTCGCCAGCTCGTGCCCACCGAAGACCAGGTCGTCGACACCGGTCAGCCCGGCCACGGCGACATCCGGGAGCTCGCCGACCATGCCGGTGTGCTCGGCGAGCCCGGCACGCACGGCCAGAGCGCCGACGATCGTGGTGGTCGCCACCGAGCCGCGAGCACCGATGAACCAGACCCCGGTCTTGCCCGCTGGGCCGCTCATCGGTGACCTCCGCTGCGTGCACCCCGGCGCCGGAGTGGAGCGCTGACCTCCGGCGCCGGGGCCAGGGGACGGTCGCTGCCGGCCCCCCGCCGACCACGAGAGTCCGGTCCGGTGCGTGCTGGCAGGGCCGAGGTGCCAGGGCACCGATGTCCGGTCCGGCGCTGACGGCCGAGCGGGCTTGGGACTCTCATGGTGACGTCTCCTCCTTGATGAGGTGGTGCGGGCTATTTGCGAGGGTCGTCATGGCCCGGAGCCGTCGGCACCGGCGTCCTCATGCGCCGACCTCCGTCCAGACGCTCTTCGCCGCGGCGCTGGCCTCCACGGCCGCCAGGACACGCTGGACTCGCAGGCCGTCAGCGAACGAGGGCTGTGGGTTTTCACCGGCGGCGATCGCGTTGACCAGGTCGAGTGCTTGATGGGTGAACGCGTGCTCGTAACCGAGCACGTGGCCGGGCGGCCACCAGCCGGCCAGGTACGGGTGGTCGGGCTCGGTGACCAGCACGCGGGTGAAGCCGCCGCGAGCCGGGTCGGCGGTGTGGTCGTAGACCTGCAGGACGTTCATGTCTTCGAAGTCGAAGGCGATGCTCCCCGACGAGCCGTTGACCTCGATGCGGATCGAGTTCTTCCGCCCGGAGGCGAACCGGGTCGCCTCGAAGGTCGCGATGGCACCGCCGGTGAACCGCGCCAGGAACACCGCGGCGTCGTCCACGGTCACCGGGGCCTTCTGCACCGAGGCGCCCCCCGAGGCCGCCACGGCTCCGGTCCCCAGGACCCCGGTCGACTCCGCGACCGGGCGTTCCTTGACGAACGTCTCCATCATCGCGCTGACACCGGTGATGCGTTCGCCGGTGATGAACTGCGTGAGGTCGACGATGTGCGCGCCGATGTCACCCAGCGCCCCGGAGCCGGCCCGCTCCTTCTGCAGCCGCCAGTTCAGCGGCGTTTCCGGGTCGGAGACCCAATCTTGCAGGTACTGCGCGCGGACGTGGCGGATCTGGCCGACCACACCGTCCGCGACGAGCTTGCGCGCCAAGGCGATGGCCGGCACCCGGCGGTAGGTGAACCCGACCATGCTCCGTACGCCCGACTCCGCCGCCTTCGCCGCGGCCCGGGTCATCGCTTCGGCTTCGTCGACCGTGTTCGCCAGCGGCTTCTCGCAGAGCACGTGCTTGCCCGCCTCGAGCGCCGCGATCGCGATCTCGGCGTGGGTGTCACCCGGCGTGCACACGTCCACGAGATCGACGTCGTCGCGGGCGATCATCCGCCGCCAGTCGGTTTCGACGTGCTGCCAGCCGAACCGCTGCGCCACCTCGCCAGCCGCGTCCTCGTTCCGGCCGCAGATCACCCGCAGGTGTGGCACCATCGCGACGTCGAAGAAGCTCGGCGCGTCGCGCCAAGCATGGGAGTGGGCGGCTCCCATGAACGAGTACCCCACCATGCCGATCCCCAGCGTCGGCTTACCGTCAAGCGTCATGTGTGTGCCTTCCGTTCGTGTTGCACGGACGGCCCTGACGACGCGGTACCGAGACGGTTCCCGGTTCGCCCTCCCGCGTCGTCACGGCCGACGTGGATGATCAGGACTCGAAGCCCAGGTGCATGTACTGGTCGACGTTCTCGGCGGTCACGACCGGTGCGTTCAGCACGATCCGCCGTGGCACGTCGGTCTGCACCAGGTCCGACATCCCCTTCTCCTGCGCGAGCAACCGGGCCAGCCGGATGCCGTCGGCAGCCTGTGTCGGCGGGTAGAGGACCGTCGCCTCCATCTCGCCCGCCTCGATCCAGCGCATCGCATTGGCCGAGCCCGCTCCCCCGATGAAGAAGAACTCGTCGCGCCCGGCGTTGTCGAAGGCCTGCTTGACGCCGACGCCCTGGTCGTCGTCGTGGTTCCAGATGACGTCGATCTGCGGCGCCGCCTGCAGCAGGTTCGACGCGGCCGCTTCGCCGGACTCGACGGTGAACTCGGCGGCCACCCGGTTGTCGACGGTCTGGCCGCACTTGTCCAGTGCGTCGGCGAAGCCCTGCGAGCGGTCCTGGGTCAGCGGCAGCGAGTCGATGCCGGCGATCTCGGCGATGACCGGGTCTTCGATGTTGTTCTCTTCGATCAGCTGGCAGGTGTAGGTGCCGGCCGAGACACCCATCCCGTAGTTGTCGCCCAAGATCGTCGTCCGGGCGGCGAACGGGCTGGAGAACTCGCGGTCGACGTTGACGACCGGGATGCCGGCCTCCATGGCCCGGGTGGCGACCTGGGTCAATTGGGCGCCGTCGGTCGGCAGGATGACGATGGCGTCGACTTCCTCGTTGATGAACGTCTCGACCTGGCTGATCTGCAGGTTGGCGTCGTTCGTGCCTTCGGCCACCCGGAGTTCGACGTCTTCGAACTCTTCGGCCTCGGCGATGGCCGAGTCGTTGACCGCGGCCAGCCAGCCGTGGTCGGCCTCGGGTCCGGAGAAGCCGATGACGATCTCCTCGCCCGGCTCGTCGTTGCTACCGGCGGCGGGTTCGGCGTTGCCGCCGTCGTCACCGCCGCTCTCTTCCTCGGGTTCGTTGCTGGTGCAGCCGACCACGAGCGCGCACGCCGCGGTCACGGAGGCCGCGGTCGCCAGCAACCGGCGGAACGGCCGATTCGTTGGAACGGACATGGAACTCTCCTCGTGGTGATCGATCCCGGGCGACGCTCGGGAAACGGCTGGGGGGCCGGTCAACTGGTGTCGTTGCGCCTGGCGACACGCTGCTGCAGCAACACGGCGACGACGATGATCGCGCCCTTGGCGACTGCCTGCGTGGAAGTGTCGAGGTTGTTGAGGGTGAACACGTTGGTCAAGGTGTTGAGGATCAGCACGCCGAAGATCGTGCCGACGATCGTGCCGCGGCCACCGCCGAGCAGAGTGCCCCCGATCACCACGGCGGCGATCGCGTCCAGCTCGTACAGCAAACCGTGCGTCGCCGAACCCGTCGTGGTGCGCGCCATCAGCATGATCGCGGCGAGGCCGCAGGCCAAGCCCAGCAGGGCGTAGAGCATCAGGGTGTGCCGTTTCACGGCGATGCCGGCCAGGCGGGCCGCGGTCGCGTTGCCGCCGACGGCGATGGTGCGCCGCCCGAAGGTCGTTCGGTTGAGCAACACCCAGCCGATCACGCAGACGACCGCGAAGATCCAGACGAGCATCGGGATCCCGAGGACGCGACCGTTCATGAAATCGACGAACGCCTGATCTTGAACGATCTGGTTCCGTTTGCCGGAGATGATCTCGGCCAGGCCGCGCGCGGCGGCCAACGTCGCCAACGTCATGACGAACGGAGCGACGCCTCCGTAGGCGATGAACAAACCGTTGACGATGCCGCACCCGGTGCCGACGGCCAGCGCCACGACGACCATCATGATCCAGTGCGTGTCCTCGGCCATCCGCTGAGTCGCCAACGTCGTGGCCCATACCGAGGCCAGCGCGACGATCGCCCCGACGGACAGGTCGAAGCCACCGCCGATGATCACGAACGTCATGCCGATACTGACCACGCCGATCACCGCGGCCAGCCGCAGGATCGTCAGCACGTTGTTCACGTCGACGAACCGGTCGCCGGCGGTGACCGCGCCGACGACGCACAGCAACGCCAGCGCAATGATCATGCCCAGGTTGAGGCCGACCGAGCCGCTCATGAGCCGGGCGAACGCCGAACGCGGCGATGCCTCGGCGGCTGCTCCTTCGACCCTGCGGTGTTCGTCCGCCGGCGGCGTGGCGGTCGGCGGAGACGGCGTTTGATCGCTCACGCTGGGCTCCCTTCCATCACCAGGTCGAGGACCTGGTGCTCGTCGATCTGGTCGGCCGGCGCCGCATGGACGATCCGACCGTCGCTGAGCACCAACACCCGGTCGGCCAGCCCCAGGACCTCGGGGATCTCGCTGCTCACCAGCACCACGGCCACCCCGTCGTTCGCGAGTTGATGCACCAAGGCATAGAGCTCGCTGCGGGCGCCGACGTCCACGCCGCGGGTGGGTTCGTCCAGCAGGAGCACTCGGCACTCACGCAGCAGCCAGCGCGCCAGGACCACCTTCTGCTGGTTTCCGCCCGACAGCGTCCGCGCGGCCCGGTCGACATCAGGTGGGCGGACGTCGAGCGCACGGACGTGTTCGCGCGCCGCCTCGCGTTCGGTGGTGCGCTGGACGAATCCGGTGCGGGCGAATCGGGTGAGCGTCGCGAGGCTGACGTTGCGGTAGATCGCCTCGTCGAGCAGCAGCCCCTGCGACTTGCGTTCCTCGGGAGCCAGCCCGACACCAGCGGTCACGGCGGAGCGGACCGACCCGGGGCGCAGCTTGTGCCCGGCCACGGACACCGAACCGGTGGCCGGTTTACGGGCGCCGTAGATCGCCTCGAGGATCTCCGATCGGCCCGAGCCGACCAGGCCCGCCAGCCCGACGATCTCACCGCGCCGGACCTGCAGGTTCACGTCGGAGAACGCCCCGGGAAGGCTGAGCTCGCGCACGTCGAGCATGACCTCGGCGTCGTCGGGCACTGGTGTGCGCTCGGGAAAGGCGTATTCGACGTTGCGCCCGGTCATCCGGCGGATGAGCTCGGCCGTGGGGGTCTCGCGCGCGTCCAGCCCGGTGGCGACGGTGCGCCCGTCCTTGAGCACCGTGACTCGATGCCCGATCTGACGGATCTCCTCGAGTCGGTGCGAGATGTACACGACGGCGACGCCCTGGTCGACGAGGTCGCGGATGACCGCGAACAGCTGGCCCACTTCTTCCTGGTCGAGCACCGCGGACGGCTCGTCCATGACGATGAGCTTGACGTCGTGGGACAGCGCGCGGGCCATGCTCACGATCTGCTTGCCCGCAGCCGACATGGTGCCGACCTCGGTACGCGGCGAGATCTCCGGATGACCGAGTCGGGCCAGCAGGTCCGCGGCCGCGCGTTCGGTGTCGCCGCGCTTGGCGAAACCGGCCGTGGCGTGTTCGTGACCCAGGTAGATGTTCTCGGCCACGCTCAGCCCGTCGACCAGGTCGAGCTCCTGGTAGATCGTCGCGATGCCCTGGTGTAGCGCCGCCAACGGGTTGGGCAGGCGGATCTGCTCGCCCTGCCAGGTGATGACGCCCTCGTCGGGCTGGTGCGCCCCGGCCAGCACCTTGATCAGCGTGGACTTGCCGGCACCGTTCTGCCCGAGCAGGCAGTGCACCTCGCCGGCCTGTACCTCGAGATCGACGCCGTCGAGCGCTCGCACGCCCGGGAACACCTTCACGATGCCCTTCATCTCGAGCAGTGGCTGCCTCACGCCACACCTCCGGTGAGCTCGTCGACGGCGTCAGCCGATGCGGGTGCGCCCGGCGTGGCGGCGACCGACGCCGGATCGGTGAGGACGGCTTCCAGCGCGACGTGGGCACCACCGCGGCACGCGGCCTTGAACCCGAGCGAGGACAGCTCGATCCGGCATCCGCCCCGGCCTGGCAACACCGCACGCTGGTCCAGTTCGGCCTCCATCGCGGGCAGGATGTACTCACCCAGCACCGCGAAGTAGCCGCCGAGGGCGATCACCCGCGGATTGAGCAGGTCGACCAGGATCGCCGCGCCCAGCCCCAGCGACGTACCGATCGCTTCGAGCCCGCGCAGCGTGCGCCCGTCACCCACTTGGGCGCGGCGGCGGATCTCGTGCAGGCGGACCTCGAGGTCGACCGACGGGTCGGTGATCGTGTCGGCGGGGTTGGCGACCTCGCGCAACAGCGCGGACAACCCGACGGAGGTCTCCCAGCAGCCGAATCGTCCGCAGCCGCACGGCTGGTTGGGATCGCCGATGGGCATGTGGCCGATCTCGCCGCCGAAGCCGTGGTTGCCGCGCAGCAGGGTGCCGTCGGCGATCACACCGCCGCCGACGCCGGTCTCTCCGGTCAGGTGGACGAGGTCGGGCACCCCGGCCGAGCTGCCCATGACGTACTCGGCCAGCGCGCTGAGGTTGGCGTCGTTGTCCACCCGGATCGGGATCCGGATCGGCTCGAGGCTTCCCGCGCCGTCCGGGCTGTCTGGGCTGTCCGGGCTGTCCGGGCCGTCGAGGCTGGCCGGTTCGGCCAGCCGGGCCGAAAGCCCGTCGGCCACGCCGATGTCGCGCCACCCGACGTTCGGCGCGTGCCGCAGCACCCCCGGTGCGGTCTCGACCATGCCGGGCAGCGCCACGGTGACCCCGGCGACGTACCGTCCTGCGGTGCGGGCGTCGGCCACCGTCGACCGGATGGCGCGCGCGAGCTCGTCCAGGGTGCGCTGAGCACCGAGACTGGGTACATCGACCGGGATGCGCCGGTAGAACACCTCGTCCCCGCGCAGGTCGAGCACCAGTACGGCGATGTAGTCGACGTTCACCTCGGCCCCGAGACCACAGACCCGGCCGTCGACCTCGACGGTCTGCCCCGGCCTTCCGACGCCGCCGGCGCGTTCGACGTCACCGTCGCGGACGAGACCCAGCTCGCTCAACTCGGCGACCAGGCTCGACACGGTCGCCTTGTTCAGGCCGGTGTCGGTGGCGATCCGGGCGCGTGACCGGGGACCGCCGTCGCGCAGCTTGCCCAGCACCACGGCGAGGTTGTGCCGCCGCAACGACACGTGGTCGAAGGGGGCGGCCAGGCGGTCGGGAAGGTGTCCGTCGTCCATGCCGAACCCCTTCCCACTCGATCACGCCGGTTGGGCGACGAGGTGAGCCAGCTCACTCTCGTTCGTCGGATGAACAAACAAACTAGGAACGAACCACTGCCCGGTCAAGAGCTGTTCGGGACTTTCTTTTCGGCCGCGCGGCGCACCTCCGGACGGCCGAGGCCGGACGTGTATCGCACCCGAGCTCGCCGCCTGACGCCGCAACCTGCAGTGATTCTCTAGACCAGGCCGCTGCACCCGAGCGTGAGCAGGCTGTCTCCACCGTCGGCTCACTCGGTGTGCCGCGCGTAACAGTTCAGCCACGCCACGGGCAGAAACCTAGATCCGGCGGACGATCAGTTCGCAAAGGCCGTCCGACTTACGCAGACTCGTGGACAAAGTAGAGCCGCAACTCGCGGCGACCGTCGGCGCGCCGTGGGGCCCGATGGCCCTTGACAGTGCGCCGACGATCACCGCGAGCTGGGCCGGCCGTCAGTCCTCGGGGACGAGGACCACCTGGGCGCTGCCGGTCAGCTCCGGCAGGTCACCCTCTCCGGAATCGGTGTAGCTGGCGTTGAACACGCCGCGCATCTCGTCGTGCTCCGGATCGTGCCCGCCCGGGACGGTCGTCACGAACGATCCGGTGCAGCCGTACGCCGTGGACTGCGAATGGCCGTGGTCGTCGTGTCCGACGACGTAATTCACCGTCACGCGCGAGCAATCGACCGGCTGGTCGTCGGTGACCTGAACCTCGTACTCGACCGTGTCGCCGAACGAGAACGTGTCGCCTTCGGTCGGCGTGACGAACTCGACCACGGGACGGTCGTTGCCCACGACCACCTCGACGTCTGCAGATGCCGACTTACGCCGGTCGCGTCCGCCGATGTCGATCACCTGCAGCGTCGCTCTGTACGCGCCGTTGTTCTCATAGGTGAACGACGGGTTCTCCTTGGTCGAGTCGACGCGTCCGTCACCGTCGAAGTCCCACCGGTACAGCAGCTTGTCGCCGTCGGCGTCCGCAGTGCCCGCGCTGGAGAACTGCACGGTCAACGGGGCCTTGCCGGCCGACGGCTCCGCGGCGATCTGGGGTTCGGGAGCATGGTTGCCGCCGGGGCCGATGTAGTCGATGCGCGACAGCTGGGCCGTCTCGTTCTCGGCGAAGTACCCGTCGCCGTACTCCAGCACGTACAACGCGCCGTTCGGGCCGAACTCCATGTCCATCGGGTTGTCGAAGACCAAGGACGGCAGGACGTCCTCGATGGTGGTCGGAGCTCCGGGGCCGTCGAGGTGGAACGCCTTCACGTAGTCACGGGTCCACTCGTAGAACAGTGCCACGCCGTCGTAGTACTCCGGCCAGGCGACCGGCGCGCGCCCGCGGGTGTTGCGGACGTCGAAGTCGTAGGCCGGTCCGCCCATCGGGCCGATGCCGCCCTCACCGAGCTCGGGGAACTCCGCGGACTCGCCGTACTGGTACCAGACGTCCGGCGGCGTCACCGGCGGCAACTGGGTCAGGCCGGTGTTGTGCGGCGAATCGTTGACCGGCGCCGCACAGTCGAATTCGGCTCCGGACTCCCCCGTCTCGAAGTCGTAGTCCACGTAGGGCGAGTCCGCCGTCGCGCAGTAGGGCCAGCCGAAGTTGCCCGCCTCGGTCACCGCGGCCCACTTGCCCGTGCCGGCAGGCCCGCGTTCGGGATCCGCCGTGGCGGCGTCGGGTGAGTAGTCGCCGACGTACAGCGTGTCCGTCTTGGGGTCGATCTCGATCCGGAACGGATTGCGCCAGCCCATCGTGTAGATCTCCGGACGGGTCTTCTCCGTACCCGGCTCGAACAGGTTGCCCTCGGGGATCGTGTAGGAGCCGTCCGCCTCGACGTGGATGCGCAAGACCTTGCCGCGCAGGTCGTTGGTGTTGCCCGAACTGCGCTGCGCGTCGAACGCCGGGTTGCGGTCGGCCCGTTCGTCGATGGGCGTGTACCCGTCGGACTCGAACGGATTGGTGTCGTCACCGGTGGACAGATAGAGGTTCCCGGCTCTGTCGAAAACGATGTCACCACCGACGTGACAGCAGATCCCGCGATCGACCGGCACATCGAGGATCTGTTGTTCGCTGGACAGATCCAGATCGTCGCCGTCGAGTTCGAACCGCGACAGCCGGATGACGCCCTCGAACGGCTCGAAGTCTTCCGGCGTACCGAAGAACGGCGCGTCGCCTTCGTTGACGTCCGGCGTCGACGGGTCGTCGACCGGGGTGTCCAGCGGCGGCGAGTAATACAGGTACACCCAACGGTTGTCTTTTCCGTTGAATCCTGGATCGACCGCGATGCTCTGCAGGCCTTCTTCGTCGTGCTGATACACGTCGATGGTCGCGGCCAGGCTGTTCACGCCGGTGTCGGGGTCGTGCAGCCAGACGTCGCCGGCCCGGGTGGTGTGCAGGACGCGTTCGTCCGGCAGGACCGCCAAGTCCATTGGTTCGCCCGGCCGGTCGTTGAGGGTGACCTTCTGGAACTGCGAGTCCGGTGGTGGAGTGACCTGCTGCTGCGCCGTGGCAGCAGGAGTCGCGACGAGCGCCGGGGCGATGAGAGCCCCGCCTACCATCCCTACGACTCTGCGCATGTTGCCTCCGATCGCTGGGTTCGGCTGCCCCTCAGATAAACCTCACCTTTCGGAAGTGTCAAGACTGTTGAAAATGTTTCGACACAAGGCGGGCAAAGAACGCGTGTTAAACGGGAAAAGTTGCCGCGGCAGAGCGCACGGCGGCATGGTGAGGGGCGCGCGAGACGACGCTCGGTGTGGCGAGGGTGTGGCTAGGGCGCGGCGAGGGTATGGCTAGGGCGCGGCGAAGATGGCGTCGCTGATCAGGGCGGCCGCACCGACGACGCCGCCGTCGTCACCCATCTCGCTGAGCACCACCGGCAGATTTCCGGTCGCCAGCGGCAGCGATCGCCGGTAGACCACGCCGCGGATCTCTGCGAGCAGCGGGTGTCCCAGCCGGGCCACCCGGCCCCCGATGACGATCAGCCCGGGGTTGAAGAACGACACCAGGCTGGCCAGCACCCAACCCACCCGGTGACCGCCGTCGCGGATCAGCTGCACCGCGTGTGCGTCGCCTTGGGCCACCGCCGTCGCGACGTCCGCGGCGGTCAGCTCACCCTTCTCCGCAGCCAAGGCGGCCAGTGCCGGCGAGCGCCCGGCCCGGGCTGTCGCGATCGCGTCGCGAGCCAGGGCAGCCCCGCCGAAGAACGCCTCGAGGCACCCGGTGTTGCCGCAGGCGCACGTCGGGCCGAACTCCTCGATACGGATGTGCCCGATGTCGCCCGCACATCCGTCGACGCCCCGGTAGAGCTGGCCGTCGACGACGATGCCGCAGCCGATGCCCGTGCCGATCTTGACGAACAGGAAGTCGCGGGCGGTCTTGGCCACCCCGGAATGCTGCTCACCCAGCGCCATGACGTTGACGTCGTTGTCGAGCAGGACCGGGCAGCCCAGCTCGCGGGCCATCGCGTCCCGGACCGGGTAGCCGTCCCAGCCCGGCATGATCGGCGGCGACACCGGCACGCCGCCGTGGAAGTCGACCGGACCGGGAACGCCGATGCCCACGCCCGACGGACGTTCGATACCACGCTCGGCCAGCACTTTCCTGGTCAGCTCGAGCGCGTGGGCCAGCACGTGCTCCGGGCCCTGCCGCACGTCCATGTCGACGTAGCGTTGCCCCAGCACCGTGAGCCGGCCATCGGTCAGGGCCACCGACATCGCCGTGGCACCGATGGCGATACCGACGAAGCGCACGTCGGCCGACAGATCGACCATCGTCGAGCGCCGCCCGCCGCGCGAAGCGGCCGGGCCGGCCGGTTCGGCCAGGCCGAGCTCGGTCAACCGCCCGACTTCGCTGGCCATCGTCGTACGCGAGACACCCAACCGGTCAGCGAGCTCGACCCGCGACAGCGGACCCTCGTCACGCAGGAGCTTGAGGACCTTCGCCTGGGTCGCGTTCTCGGGTCGCCCGGCGAGCGAATGCGTCATGCCACCCATCGTGCCACGGCTTTCGAAGCACGTTGTCGAAAGCCCCACGACACCCCGGCCGAAGCCGACACCCGGCCGAAGCCGACACCCCGGCCATCTCAGCCGGTGCGTTTCACCCCGCCTCGCCTCGCCTGGCACGCCCTCCGCACCCAACCGCCTGGCGTGGCACGCTGAAATGCTCCACCAACGCGACATTTCAGGCGCGCTTGGTCACTTTCACCGTGCCACGCGGTCGCTTTCGGCGTGCCACGTCAGCCGGTGGTTGTCGGGGGCGGGTGCGCCGGGGCCGGGCCCTCCCCGGTCCCGGCGCACCTATGAATCACTATTGAACTCGCAGCGCCTCCCCCATCGCCAGCAACGCCGCGCGGACCTGTTCGTCCGCGACCTCGCTGGCGACCGCGGCG
>NZ_DAHVSH010000019.1:0-3370 GCF_027324685.1 Haloactinopolyspora sp. | reverse complement strand
GTGCGGGGTGAACACGACGTTGGGCAGGCGGCGCAGCGGGTGTTCGGCGGGAAGGGGCTCATCGGCGAACACGTCGAGCCCTGCGGCCGCCAGCGGGCCGTTGGTCAGCACGTCGACGAGTGCGGCTTCGTCGACGATGGCACCCCGGGCGGTGTTGATCAACACGCTGCCCGGGCGCATCGATCGCAGCCTGGTCGCATCGAGCAATCCGCGGGACTCCGGAGTGAGCTTCAGATGGATACTGACCACGTCGCTGCTGGCCAGCACCGCGTCCAGGGGCAGTCGCTCGATGTCGTCGTCGCTGTGCCGGGCCGGGTGCGCCGCGCCACCTGAGCCCGCGCCGGGGCGGCCCCAGGCGACCACGTCCATACCGAGGGCCTGGCCGAGCCGGGCGACCCGGCTGCCGAGCCGGCCCATCCCCAGCACGCCCAACCGCCGCCCGCGCAACGTACGCCCGGTCAACAGGGGCCACCGGCCACCGGTTCGAGCGCGCTCAGCTGCGGGGAAGTGTCGCATGGCGGCGACCATGAGACCGAGGGTGAGTTCAGGCACGGCGGCCAGCCCGACGGTGGCCTGGCCCAGGGCGACGGCCACGCCGCGCGCCGACATCGCCGCGGCGTCGATGTGGTTGGCGCCGGTGCCCGTCTGCAGGACGAGCTCGAGTTTGGGCAGTCTGCGCAACAGCGCATCGTCGAACCGGGTGCGTTCGCGCAGCGCCACGACCGCGTCGACGTCGCGCAGCTGATCGTCGGGCACCTGCGACAACGGGTGGTCGAGGATGCGCACCTCGGCGTCGTGGCTCAGCCGAACCGTCGCGGGCGCTTTGGCCAGCAAGCCCTCGTAGTCGTCGAGGATCAGCACCACCGGTCTCGCGAGCTGAGTCGGGTCAGGCATCACGCCTCCGGCGGGGGGAGGTGGAGTGCGACAGTTTGCCGTCCCAGCGACGCACGTCGTCCGGGTCGAGCCCGAACTGGTCGAGCACGCGACCGGCGATGTGGTCGAGCATGTCGTCCAGCGACTGCGGCTGGTTGTAGAAGGCGGGGACGGGCGGGAACACGACGGCGCCGGCTCGGCTGACGGTGAGCAGGTTCTGCAGGTGGATGTCGCTCAGCGGTGACTCCCGGGCCAGCAGCACCAGCGTGCGGCGCTCCTTGAGGACGACGTCGGCGGCGCGGGTGATGAGGTTGTCGGCCAGCCCGTGCGCGACGGCGGCGACGGTACGCATGCTGCACGGCGCGACGACCATGCCGTCGATGCGGAACGACCCGCTGGACAGCGTCGATGCTTGGTCGCCGATCTGGTGGACGACATCGGCCATCGCGCGGACGTCGTCGACCGAGTACGGCGTCTCGTGTTCGATGGTGCGCCGGCCCCACTGGCTGATCACCAGGTGGGTCTCGACGTCCATCGCGGCCAGGCGTTGCAGGATCCGGATCCCGAACATCGCGCCGGTGGCACCGGTCACGCCGACGGCGATCCGGGTACGTCGTTCGCTCACGGCCCCTCCTTCATCGATGCTGGGTGACGACGTCGACGAGTACGGGCACGCGTTGGTCGCGCACCGTGGCGAAGGCGCGCTGCAACACCGGCCCGAGTTTGGCCGGATCGCTGATGGGTCCTGTGGACTCGATGCCGAACGACGCCGCCATCGCGGCGAAATCCGGCGCTGGGGCGTCGAGGTCCAGGCCGATGTGGGCGCGGGTGACGTCGCGGCCGCGGTCGGTGATGCCACCAGCCCCGGCAACGGACCTCAATCGGCCCGTCGATAGTGCAAGGCGATGGCGCCGTTGTTGAGCGGCTCCGCCGAGATCAGGTCAAGGCGTCGGGTGCCGGGCAGTCCGCCTTGGTACAAGGTGGGGCCGTGGCCGGCGATCATGGGATGGGCGAGGAACTCGTACTCGTCGATCAGATCCAGCCGGTCCAGTGCTGTCGCGAGTTTGCCGCTGCCGACGAGCACCCCGCTGGGCGTTTGATCCTTGAGCGCCTGCACCGCCGTGCGCAGATCGCCGTCGAGGTGGTGGCTGTTGGTCCACGGGAAGTCGCGCCGCGTGGCCGAGACGACGTACTTCGGCTTGGCGTCCAGCTTGAGTGCCCACTCGCGCATCGCCGGCGGCGCATCGACGTCGCCGCGAGCGACCGCCGGCCAGTAGCTCTCCATCATCTCGTAGGTGGTGCGGCCCCAGAGCATCGCGCCGCACTCGTCCATGAGGCGGGTGAAGTGGGCGTGCGTCTCGTCGTCGGCAATGCCCTCCTGGTGGTCGACGCACCCATCCAGGGTGACGTTGATGCTGAACGTGAGAAGACCCATCAGAACCGTTCCTTCCTCGATCATGTGAACCTGCGTACCGTACGGCGATCTGCACGCGGCGTGATCGAGGTGGAGTCACCCGGTTTCGGCCGGCTCGGACGTCAACTCGAAGGCGGGATGGCGGCTGCCGACCTTGCGGGCGACCGTCATGTGCCCGCCGAGGAATGCTCCGGCGCCGACCACCGCCGCGCCGCACAAGCCCAACGCCGCACCGAGCCGGTGCCGCCCGCTGCTGCGCGCTGCGAACGATGCTCCGTACAGCCCCAGCGCGGTGACGTTGCCAGCGGCGTGGACCAAGCCGACCCGCCGCTGCTCAGGCGTGGTTCGCCCCCACTCCGCCACGCCGGTCACGGCGGTGGGCAGCGCTGCGAGGATTCCGGCGCCGACGAGTAATCGGGCCGCAGGCTGCGCGTCCGGCCGGCGCGAGAGGTCCAGGACCACCGCGGAGGTCCACATCCCGATCGGCATGTCGGAGAGCACCGGATGCAGGGCGTGGCCGAGCCACGTGCCGTACAACGTCGCACGCGCGGTCCCTTGTGCCGTCAGTACGCCGGCCACAGCGCGCAGCGGCCCTTCGTAGCGGTCGAGTGCGGTAGCGGTCTCCACCCGGCGCACCACCCGCACCGTCCAGGGCACCGATGCTGTCGGCGGCACGGGGTCCGGATCGGAAAGTTCGTGCGGATTCGTCGTCATCGCCCACCGTCCTGGTCCGCTCGGCGCCATCGCGAACGTCAGGCGTGCCGTACCCGCAACCGGGTGCGGCTAACGCGATCGACTCGCAGCCCCGCCCGGAACATGACGATCCGTCCGAATCGAGAGCTTTCAGGGTGAATGCCCGCATGCCGGTTCTGACGACTGGGTACGAGCGCGGAACTTGATTCCAGCGCACGGTGACCGGCCCGAGCTGCGCCGTCGTAATCCGCCCAGGTCCCAGAGGGGGTACCGACATGTTCTTCCACCGCCAAGAGCTGCAACACCGAGCCAAGCCCGACCGCCGGGACGCGGTGTACGCCCGCAAACTCCAGGAAGTCCTGGGCGGTCAGTACGGTGAGATCACCGTGG
>NZ_DAHVSH010000007.1:0-7280 GCF_027324685.1 Haloactinopolyspora sp. | reverse complement strand
TCCCGCATCCCCGTTCAATCAGGACGAACTGTTCGGTCCGGCCGTCGCGGTAACCTCAGCCGACAACTGGGCCGAAGCGATCGCCCAAGCGAACGGAACTGCTTATGGACTGGCGGTCGGCATCTTCACCTCGGACGTGAGCGGTGCGGTGCGAGCCATTCGCGACATCGACGCCGGGATGATCCACGTGAACTGGAGTCCGCTATGGCGGGCTGACCTAATGCCCTATGGCGGACTCAAAGGCAGCGGAATCGGCAAGGAAGGACCACGTGCCGCAGTCGCCGAAATGACCGAAGTCAAAACAATCGTCCTTCATGGTCGGCCATGGTAGTGCCGACCCCCCAGATCCATACCCGAACAAGGAAAGAGGTAGATCTTTCGTGACCCAACCACATGTAGATACCGTGCGGATGACCGTCGCACAAGCGGTTATCCGCTATCTTGCCGCCCAGTACTCTGAGGCAGACGGGGAACGACGTCGCTTGATCCCCGCCACCCTCGGGATCTTCGGACACGGCAACGTCGCCGGCCTCGGCCAGGCGCTGCTGGAAGCCGAGCGCGACGATCCGCACCGGCTGCCGTACCGCCCGGCCCGCAACGAACAGGCCATGGTGCACACCGCAGTGGGGTTCGCGCGGATGCGCAACCGGCTGTCCACCCTCGCGTGCACGTCGTCCATCGGGCCCGGTGCGACGAACATGGTCACCGGTGCCGCGCTCGCGACCATCAACCGGCTCCCGGTCCTGCTGCTGCCCGGTGACGTCTTCGCCACGAGGGTCGCCGACCCGGTGCTGCAGCAGTTGGAACACCCCAGCAGTCACGACGTGTCGGTGAACGACACCCTGCGGCCGGTGTCGCGGTTCTTCGACCGCGTCTGGCGCCCGGAGCAGTTGCCTGCCGCGCTGCTGGGTGCGGCGCGTGTGCTCACCGATCCAGCCGAGACCGGTGCGGCGACCATCGCGCTGCCGCAAGACGTTCAGGCCGAGGCCTACGACTGGCCCGACGAGCTGTTCGCCCGGCGGGTGTGGCACGTGCCGCGACCAGCTCCGGAACCGGCCGCGCTGGCCCGGGCCGCCGCCGTGATCCGAGGCGCCGAGCGCCCGCTCATCGTCGCCGGCGGCGGCGTGATCTACAGCGAGGCGAGCGCGGCCTTGCGTGAATTCGCCGAGGCCACCGGCATCCCGGTCGCGGAAACCCAGGCGGGCAAGGGCAGTCTGCCCTTCGATCATCCGCTCGCCCTCGGCGCCATGGGCAGCACGGGGACCACAGCGGCGAATCGCTTCGCCCACGAGGCCGATGTCGTCATCGGCGTCGGCACGCGCTACAGCGACTTCACGACCGCCTCGCGCACCGCGTTCCAGAACCCCGGCGTGCGGTTCGTCAACCTGAACGTCACCGCCGCCGACACCGCGAAGCTCGCCGCGACGACGTTGGTGGCCGACGCCCGGGCCGGCCTGATCGCCCTGCGTGACTCGCTGGCCGGATGGTCCACGCCGGCGTCGTATCGCGACCGGGCGCGTGAGTTGGCCGCCGAATGGGACGCCACCGTTCAAGCGGCCTACACCCTCGGCCGCGCGCCACTGCCGGCTCAGTCGGAGGTGATCGGCGCGGCCAACGACGTCGCCGAACCCCGCGACGTCGTCGTCTGCGCCGCCGGATCGATGCCGGGTGACCTGCACAAACTCTGGCGCACCCGGGATCCGAAGGGCTACCACGTCGAGTACGGCTACTCGTGCATGGGCTATGAGATCGCCGGTGGGCTCGGGGTGAAGCTGGCCGCGCCCGACCGTGACGTGTTCGTGCTGGTCGGCGACGGTTCCTACCTGATGATGTCGCAGGAACTGGTCACGGCTGTCCAGGAGTCGGTGAAACTGATCATCGTCCTGGTGCAGAACCACGGGTTCCAATCCATCGGCGCGTTGTCCGAATCGGTCGGCGCGCAGCGGTTCGGTACGAGCTACCGCCACCGCGACCCGTCCACGGGCCGGCTCGACGGCCCCGTCCTGCCCGTCGACCTGGCGGCCAACGCCGAGAGCCTGGGCGTGCGGGTGATCCGGGCCCACGACATCGAGAGTCTGCGCGCCGGACTGCGCGAAGCCAAGGCCGCTGACGAGACCGTGCTGGTGCACATCGAGACCGACCCGCTCGTGGCCGCGCCGGACAGCGAATCCTGGTGGGACGTCCCGGTCAGCGAAGTCGCCACGATCGACACCACCCGGCAGGCGCGCACGGAGTACGACAAGCACAAGCAGGATCAACGCCCACTGCTCGCGCCGCCACCCACGCAGCCGCCGTCCACTTCTGGAGGGTTTTCCACGTCATGACGGGCTCGGAAGGGTGGACAAGTCTCCAGAAGTCGAGGAAGGACCGAGGACGATGAGAACGATCGAGCACTGGATCGACGGCAAGCCCACGGCGGCGGAGTCCACCCGGACCGCGCCGGTGTGGAACCCCGCGACCGGCCAGCAGCAGGCCGAGGTCCTGCTCGCCGAGCCTGCCGACGTCGACACCGCCGTCCGTTCGGCGCAGCAGGCCGGTCTCGCATGGGCGCAGACATCACTGAGCACGCGCACCAAGGTGCTGTTCGCCTTCCGCGACCTGGTCAGCCGGCATGCGCGCGAGCTGGCTGAGACCATCGCCGACGAGCACGGCAAGGTCGTCTCCGACGCCCTCGGCGAGGTGCAGCGCGGGCTCGAGGTGGTCGAGTTCGCCTGCGGCATCCCGCAGCTGCTCAAGGGCGAGTACTCCGACCAGGTGTCGACCGGGGTCGACGTGTTCAGCTTCCGGGAGCCGCTGGGCGTGGTCGCCGGCATCACGCCGTTCAACTTCCCGGTCATGGTGCCGATGTGGATGCATCCGGTGGCCATCGCCTGCGGTAACGCCTTCGTACTCAAGCCCAGTGAGCGCGACCCGTCGGCGTCGGTGATCGTTGCCCGGTTGTGGGCCGAAGCGGGCTTGCCCGACGGCGTGTTCAACGTCGTGCACGGCGACAAGACCGCGGTCGACGCGATTCTTGATCACGACGGCGTCGACGCGGTGTCGTTCGTGGGCTCGACACCGATCGCGCGCTACATCCACGAGCGCGCGACCATGGCCGGAAAGCGGGTCCAGGCGCTGGGTGGAGCGAAGAACCACGCCGTCGTGTTGCCTGATGCCGACGTCGACTACGTCTCGGACCATCTCGTCGCCGCGGCGATGGGCTCGGCGGGGGAGCGCTGCATGGCGATCTCGGCCGCAGTCACCGTCGGGGACGGCGCTGACGAGGTGGTCGAGGCGGTGGCCGCGAAGGCGGCCGAAGTGCGCGTGGGTCCCGGGCGGGACGACTCGAGCGAGATGGGCCCGGTCATCACGGCAGCCGCGCGGGATCGCATCACCGGGCTGATCGCGACCGGCGAGGCGCAAGGAGCCCGGTTGGCCGTGGACGGCCGCGGGTTGACCGTGCCGGGCCACGACGCCGGGTTCTGGGTCGGGCCGACGGTCCTCGACCAGGTCACCCCGGAGATGGACGTCTACCGTGAGGAGATCTTCGGCCCGGTGCTCTCGGTCGTGCGTGCCGACACCGTCGACGACGCCATCGCGCTGATCAACGCCAACCCGTACGGCAACGGCACCGCGATCTTCACCTCCAGCGGTTCGGCGGCGCGGCGCTTCCAGCGCGGTGTGCAGGTGGGCATGATCGGCATCAACGTGCCCATCCCGGTGCCGATGGCGTATTACTCGTTCGGCGGGTGGAAGGACTCGCTGTTCGGGCAATCGCACATCCACGGGCCCGAGGGCGTCGCCTTCTACACCCGCGCAAAGGTCGTCACGTCCCGCTGGCCGTCGGTGGATCATCCAGCAGGTGCCAGTTACCACTTCCCGACGACGTCATGATCCATCACAGTGGTATCCGTTCACCGGCGAGTGAGGAGATCCACCATGGCGAGACGACACGGCCGTGCACACCGCATGCTCGCGGGCCTGGCAGGCCTCGCGCTGCTGGCCGCATGCAGCAGCTCTGGCGGGCGTGAGGCCGAAGAAGACAGCGACGAGGGTGGTGGCGGGGGCGGTTCCGGTCCGGCGGAACACACCATCGCCTTCATCACCCACGAAGCACCCGGCGACACGTTCTGGACCATCGTGCGCAACGGTGCGGAGGAAGCCGCGGCGCGCCACAACGTCGAGCTCGCCTACTCCAACAGCCCCGAGGCCGCCGAGCAGGCGAACCTCGTGCAGAACGCCATCGACTCCGACGTCGACGGCATCGCCGTCACCATGTCCAAACCCGACGCCATGGGCCCGGCCGTCGAACGGGCCGTCGCGGCCGGTATCCCGGTGGTGGCGCTGAACGCCGGACAAGACGCCTGGCAGGATGCCGGCGCGATCATGTTCTTCGGCCAGGACGAGACCGTGGCCGGGCAAGCGGCGGGCGAACGCTTGAGTGAAGCAGGCGTGTCGCAGGTGCTGTGTGTCATCCACGAGCAGGGCAGCGTGTCGTTGGAGGCCCGGTGCGACGGCGCCGCCGCGACGTTCACCGGCACCATGGAGAAGCTCTACGTCGACGGCACGAACATGCCGTCGGTCCGCTCGACCATTCAGGCCAAGCTCGCCGAGGATCCGTCGATCGAACGGGTGCTCACACTGGGCGCGCCCTTCGCCGTCACCGCGGTGCAATCGGTGGCCGACGCCGGCTCCGACGCGCAGGTGGTCACGTTCGACACCAACGCCGAGCTGGTGAGCGCCATCGAGAGCGGCGACGTGCTGTGGGCGGTGGATCAGCAGCCCTACCTGCAGGGCTACCTCGCCGTCAGCGGCCTGTGGCTACAGGTGACCAACGGCCACGACATCGGCGGCGGGCAGCCGGTGCTGACCGGGCCGTCGTTCATCACGTCGGAGAACATCGACGCGATCGCTGAGTACGCCGAGCGCGGAACGCGGTGACCAGGTCGATGACCACCGTGCGCGCAGATCCCGCGCAGCCCGAGCAGGGCACGAACACCCGCCGCCCGCTGTGGCGCCGGGTGTTCGTCCGGCCCGAGACCGGTTCGCTGGTCGGCGCCGTCGCGGTGTTCGTGTTCTTCTTCGCGGTGGCCACGCCGTTCCGCCAGCTCGACTCGTTCGCCACCGTGCTGTACAGCGCGGCGGTTCTCGGGATCATGGCCGTCGCGGTGGGACTGTTGATGATCGGTGGGGAGTTCGACCTGTCGGCCGGGGTGGCGGTCACCACGTCCGCGATCACCGCGGCGATTCTGAGCTACCAGCTCACCCTGAACGTATGGGTGGGCGTGTTCTTCGCGCTGGTCGTCTCGCTCGCGGTCGGGTTCTTCAACGGCTACGTGGTGATCAAGACCGGGATCCCGAGCTTTCTGGTCACGCTGGGCACGTTCCTCATGCTGCAAGGGGCGAACCTCGCGGTGACCCGGCTGGTCACCGGTACCGTCTCGACTCAGCGCATCTCGGACATGGACGGGTACGCCTCGCTGGAGGCGATCTTCGCCTCGGAGTGGACCGTCGGCGGGGTGCGCATCCGGGTGCTGGTGCTCTGGTGGCTGCTGTTCGTGGCCATCGCCACGTGGGTGCTGCTGCGGACGCGGGTGGGTAACTGGATCTTCGCTGTCGGTGGGAACAAGGACAGCGCCCGCGCGGTCGGTGTCCCGGTCGCGCGGGTGAAGATCGGCTTGTACATGACCGTCGGATTCGCTGCCTGGTTCGTCGGGATGCACTTGCTGTTCTCGCTGCACACCGTGCAAGCCGGCGAGGGCGTGGGCAACGAGTTCGAGTACATCATCGCCGCGGTGATCGGCGGCTGCCTGCTGACCGGCGGTTACGGCTCGGCGGTGGGGGCCGGGCTTGGCGCGTTCATCTTCGGCATGGCGAAGCAGGGCATCGTCTTCGCCGGGTGGAACCCGGACTGGTACTGGACGTTCCTCGGCGCGATGCTGCTGCTGGCGACGTTGATGAACATGTACGTGCGGCGCCTGGCGGCAAAGAGGTGACGGCGATGAGTGACGACGTAGGCACGCCCACGCCGCTGGTCGAGGTGGAGGGAATCGGCAAGCACTACGGGGCGATCCGAGCGCTGGAGGGGGTGTCGCTGCGGGTCAATGCCGGTGAGATCACTTGCGTGTTGGGTGACAACGGCGCCGGCAAGTCCACCTTGATCAAGATCATGTCCGGGCTGCATCAGCACACGGAGGGTGTGCTTCGCGTGGACGGCGAGGAGACCACGTTCTCGTCACCGCGCGAAGCGCTCGATCGGGGGATCGCGACGGTCTACCAGGACCTTGCGGTGGTGCCGCTGATGGAGGTGTGGCGCAACTTCTTCCTCGGCTCGGAGGTCCGCAAAGGCTTCGGGCCGATCAAGGTGCTCGATTCGGGCCTGATGCGCCGAACCGCCCGCGAGGAACTGGCCAAGATGGGCATCGAGCTGGCCGACATCGACCAGCCGGTGGGGGAGCTGTCCGGCGGGCAGCGCCAGTGCGTGGCCATCGCGCGAGCGGTGTACTTCGGGGCGCGGGTGCTGATCCTCGACGAGCCGACGGCGGCGCTGGGGGTCAAACAGTCCGGCGTGGTGCTCAAGTACACGGCGATGGCCCGCGACGCGGGGCTGGGCGTCGTGTTCATCACGCACAACCCGCACCACGCCCATCTCGTCGGCGACCACTTCATCGTGCTCAAACGGGGCCGGACGAATCTGGACGCGAACCGTTCGGAGATCACGCTCGAACAGCTCACGCAGGAGATGGCTGGGGGCGATGAGCTCGACACGCTGGCGCACGAACTGCGCCGCTGACGCAGGGCATGGAAGAAGAAACCCATGGGCATAGCGCCGCACGTTATTAACGTTGATCTCCGTGTGCCGCCGGGTGATCGTCTGGAGAAGCTGCACGGCGATCGGGCTGGGCAATACAGCATCCGGATCAACCAGCAGTGGCGAATCTGTTTCAGATGGACACCAGCAGGACCGGAGGACATCGAGATCGTTGACTGCTTGCAATCTCGCTACGACCTCGAGATCGAGAAGGACAAGTTGGCCGACGCTCTGGCGAGGATCGAGCCCCTGGCCGGCGCGTAACCCGACAGACGAACAGGGACCTGCTAGCGCCGTAGCAGATCCCTGTTGAGTACCGGCAGTTCAGCTGGCCCAGGCCATCAACGACTCGTTGCGGCGCGGGTCGCGCAGCAGCATCAAGGCGTGCTTCTCCAGCTGGCGCACCCGCTCGCGGGAGACCCCCACCTCGTCGGCGACATCCTGCAGCGTGTGCTCGTGGCCGTCCTCCAGCCCGTAACGCATGCCGATG
>NZ_DAHVSH010000205.1:0-43215 GCF_027324685.1 Haloactinopolyspora sp. | reverse complement strand
CGGAGGTGGACGTGATCAGCCTGACCGCTGAGCACGCGACGAACCCGCTGGGCTTGCCGGTCGAGGCGCCGCGGCTGGGCTGGCAGTTGCAGTCCGGCCAGCGTGGCGTCGTCCAATCCGCGTACCAGGTGCAGGTCGCCTCCAGCGCACAGGCGTTGGCCGACGGCGCGGCCGACGTGTGGGACAGCGGCCGGGTGGAGTCCGCGGACTCGACTCTCGTCCAGTACGACGGCCCGGCGCTGGAGCCGGCAACCCGCTACCACTGGCGCGTCCGGATCTGGGACGGCGACGGCGTTGCGTCGGACTGGAGCGAACCGGCCTGGTGGGAGACCGCGCTCGCGGACGGATCCGACCTCGGCGCGCAGTGGATCGGGCGCGAGACAAAGGAGCTGCTGCCGCGCAGCAACACCGAGCAGAACACGCCGGCCGAGCTCGAACCCGACACCACGCTGGGGCAGACGTTCACCACCGATCGCGCTTTCGACCTGGTCGCCGCCAAGGCGCCGACGTGGAGCACCACCGACTCCGCGGTCACGCTGACGCTGTACCGCGAAGGTCCCGGCGGCGAGCAGATCGCGTCGCAGCAGATCAGCGACGTCGCGGACAACTCCTGGATCGAGCTCGGCCTCGACGAAGCCGCGGAGCCGGGAACGTACTACCTCGAGATGGCCGACGTCGTCGGCACCGTCGGCTGGTGGAGCCACACGGACGATGTGTATGCGCACGGCGCGGCTTTCGCCGACGGCGAGCAGGTCGACGGCGACCGCACCATCCGGTGGCGCCCGGCCGTCGCTGAGCCCGACGGCCTCAGCCCACAGCTGCGTACCGAGTTCGAGCTCGACAAGCCGGTCGCCAACGCGCGCCTCTACTCCAGCGCGCTGGGGGTCTACGAGGTGCACCTCAACGGTGCCCGGGTCGGCGACCATGAGCTGGCCCCGGGCTGGACGGACTACGACACCCGGGTGCAATACCAGACGTTCGACGTCACCGACCTGCTGGCCGAAGGCGACAACGCCATCGGCGCGATGCTGGGGACGGGCTGGTACGCCGGGCACATCGCGATCTTCGGGCCGAGCCAGTACGGCACCCAGCCGTGGTTCCTGGCGCGCCTCGAGGTCACCTACGCCGACGGCACGACCGAGGTCGTCACCACCGACGACACCTGGCGCACGGCGGACGGGCCGGTGCTCACCTCGGACATGCTGATGGGCGAGACCTACGATGCGCGCGAGCGCACGCCCGGCTGGACCGAGCCCGGCTTCGACGACGGTGGGTGGCAGCCGGCCATCGTCAAGGACGACGTCACCGCCGAACTGGTCACGCAGGCCGACCCGCCAGTGCGCGTGACGGAAGAAATCACGCCGGTGCAGATCACCGAGCCCGAGGACGGCGTGTACGTCGTCGACATGGGTCAGAACATGGTCGGCACGGTCCGCTTGCGCGTCGAGGGCCCGGCCGGAACGACCGTCCAGCTGCGCCATGCCGAGGTGCTCAACGACGACGGCACCATCTACACCGACAACCTGCGCACCGCGGAGGCCACCGACCGGTACACGCTCGCCGGCGACGGCGAGGAGGTGTACGAGCCGCACTTCACCTTCCACGGCTTCCGTTACGTGGAGATCACCGGCTTCCCGGGTGAGCCCGACCTGGACACCTTGACCGGCCTGGTCAAGCACACCGATGCGCCGATGACCAGCTCGTTCGAGACCGGCAACCCGCTTCTGGACCAGCTGTACAGCAACATCACGTGGGGTCAGCGCGGCAACTTCCTGTCCATCCCGACCGATACTCCGGCCCGGGACGAGCGGATGGGATGGACCGGCGACATCAACGTGTTCGTCGGCGCGGCCGCGTACAACATGGACGTGTCGCGCTTCCTCACCAAGTGGCTGCAGGACCTGCGCGATGCGCAGTTCGACAACGGCGCATTCACCGACGTCGCGCCGATCGTCGGGTTCCTCGGCGGCGGATCGGCCGGTTGGGGTGACGCCGGCGTGACGGTGCCGTACACGTTGTGGCAGCGCTACGGCGACCTCGGCCTGCTCGAGGAGCACTACCCCGCCATGCAGGCGTGGATCAGCTATCTCGAAGAGCACTCCGAGGGCTATCTGCGCCCGGCCGAAGGGTACGGCGACTGGCTCAACGTGGACGACGAGACACCCAAGGACGTCATCGGCACGGCCTACTTCGCGCACAGCGCCACTTTGGTCGCCGAGATGGCCGCGACCCTGGGCCACGACGAGGACGCTCAACGCTACGAGCAGCTCGCCGCCGACGTGCGTGCGGCGTTCGTCGAGGCCTACGTCGACGACGAGGGCCGGGTCGAAGGCGACTCGCAGACCGCTTACGTGCTGGCGCTCGGGTTCGACGTGCTCCCGGACGAGCTCCGGGACCAGGCCGCGAACCGGCTGGTCGAGCTCATCAAGGCGCGCGACTGGCACCTGTCCACGGGGTTCCTCGGTACCCCGGACCTGTTGCCGGTGCTGACCGAGACCGGCCACATGGACGTGGCGTACCGGCTGATCATGCAGGACACGTTCCCGTCCTGGGGCTACCAGATCGCCAACGGCGCGACGACGATGTGGGAGCACTGGGACTCGATCAAACCGGACGGCACGTTCCAGGATCCGGCCATGAACTCGTTCAACCACTACGCCTACGGCGCCGTGGGCGAGTGGATGTTCCGCAACATCGCCGGTATCCAGCAGGCCGCGCCCGGTTTCGAGCGGATCGTGATCCATCCTCGTCCGGGGGCCGATCTCGACCACGCTTCGGCGAGCTACCAGTCGGCCATGGGCGAGATCGCGACCTCGTGGCGGCGTACCGAGCGCAGTTTCGAGCTCGACGTCACGGTGCCGCCGAACACGACGGCCGAGGTCTGGGTACCCGCCCGGGTGGCCGCCGCGGTCACCGAGAGCGGCGGACCCGCGGGCGAGGCCGACGGCGTCACGTTCGACCGGATGGCTGACGGATTCGCCGTGTTCGACGTCGGCTCCGGCGATTACCAGTTCGCCGCCGATCAGGTCCTGGGACAGCTGTACCTGGGCGAGCAAGCGGCGCCGGAGGTCAGCGACGCCGTCGACGACGTCCGGTCGAAGCTCAGCGACGACCAGGCCGCCTACCTCGACCAGCGGGCCGAAGCCATCGCGGACGTCGCAGCGGCGGCGCTGGAGAATTACGCACCTGGGGATGACGACGTGACGGTCCGGCAGGTGCATCGCGCGCTCGGAGAGACCGGCCGGGTGATCGACTGGTTGCGCCACCAGGAACGTGCGGGGTTGCCCGCCGACGTGGTGACGCAGCTGACCGATGCCGTGCGCGCGGTGCACACACCGCTGTCCGAAGCCAGCGCTTTGCTGCTCGGGGTGCGCGCGACGGTCAGCGCGGCCGAGGGCTCGGTGTCGGCCGGCGATGCCTTCGATGTCGAGGCGAGCGTCGAGAATGCCGGTGACACACGCCTGCAGGGTGTCGAGATGCGCCTCGACGTCCCCGACGGTTGGACGGTCGAGTCGACCGGCAGCGACCGGACGGCATCGCTGCCGCCCGGCGAGACGTTCACCGCCCGATTCACGGTGACGACTCCGCCAGACCAGCCCGTCACCGCCGGGGTGGACATCACGGCAACGTCGACGTTCTCGCGCGCCGGCGGCCGGGCCGACCTGACGTCGTCGACGTCGGTGGACGTGCGGTCCCCGGTGACGATCGAGGAGCTGACCGCGGATCCGCGCATCGTCGACGAACCCGGATCGACGGTCTCCGTCTCGGCGGTGGTGGTCAACGGCTCGGGAATCGACGTCACCGGTGACGTCCACGCTGCGGTTCCGGACGGCTGGAGCGTGGAGCCGGCAGCCGTGCCGTACGACCTCGCCGCCGGTGAGCGCATGCCGGTGACGTTCGACGTGCATACCCCGGATGAGCCGGCAGCGGCAGATGTGCGGCTCACGGCGTCGTATGCGGGCAACGACGGCGACACGGCGGCGATCCGGCTCACCTACGCCCTGCAATCGTGGCTGTTCGAGACCGACGGCGACGCCGAAGGTTGGCGCCCGGAGAACCACCTCGGCGACTTCGACGTGTCCGACGGGGCGCTGCGCACGACGTCGCTCGGCGGCGACCCGTTCATGGTCAACGACGCCGACCTCGAGATCGACGCCAGCGACGGGCTCACCGTCGAGATCACGATGCAGACGTCGGCCAGCAGCGACGCCCAGGTCTTCTGGACCAGCGACGCCGACCCCAACTTCACCGAGGGCAAGAGTACGAAGTTCAGCGTCGAGGCCGGTGAGATGCGTACGTATCGCGTGCCGATCCGTGCCTTCGACGGCGTGGTGACCGGGCTGCGGCTGGACCCGCTGACGACCGAAGGAGACATCGTCATCGACGCCATCCGGATCGTGCAGTGAGTACGGCTGAGCTCACGCCCGGGTCAGGGCGTGAGCTCAGCCAGCGGTACGTCGACGAAGAACGGTTGCTGCAGGTGTGCAACGCCCTGGTGCCACGATCCGAGTTCGCTGTAGACGTCGTCTCCTGCCCTCAGCGTGTAGGCCGTCAGCGAGACCTGTGGGCGGGTCTCGACTCGCCAGTATGCGGGGATACCGGCTTTGGCGTACTGGGCGGGCTTCGTCACCCTGTCGGTGGTGACCGAGCCAGGGGACACCACCTCGATCGCGAGTAGGACATCGGCGGGAGTCACCAGTTCGCCGTCATCACGCACGACCTTCCGGGGAATGACGCAGAGGTCCGGGGTCCGGTAGCTGGGATGCAAATCGAGCCCGACCGGCCCGAGGACGGTGTGGCTGCCAGGCACTGCCCGGCTCAAGATGAGTAGCAATTGGGCGGATACGAATTCGTGCCGAACGCCTGGCGGCGGCGTCATCGTCAGGGATCCGTCGACGATCTCGTAGCGCCACCCGTCGTCCGGGAGGTCGTGGAGGTCGCTGAATGTCCAGGGATCGAACTCGTGACCGGGTCGCCGAGGTACCGCCACGTGCACCATCCTGCACCTCCAATACGTCCGAGTCTGCCATGTCCAAGGTTCATGAACCCAGCAGACGGCTGGGCGATCACGTGCGCCATCCGGCGATCAGGATCTGTGGAAAACTCGGCGCGGAAACGAGAGCTGTGGACGACCGCGGATCCTGCCCGGCTCAAGATGAGCAGCTCAGGCGAGTTTGTTGGCGCGCATGCTCTCGTGGACCCGTGCCAGCCCTTCGCCGCCGTGCCCGGCCGCGATCTGCTGCCTGATGAGGTCGTGGACCGCCGCGATCGTCGCCGGGTTCACACCCTGGTCGTTACTGGCTCGCACGATGTGGGAGAGATCGGAGAACTCCAGACTCTGCTGGCCCGGAACCGTGTAGTCGCCCCTGTCGATGATCTCCGCGTACCCGGCGAAGGAATCGGTCATGGCTTTGATGAAGGGACCCGTGCGATCAGCGAATTCCTGCGCCGACATTCCTTCGGAGCCCACCATCGCGACGCCGTGGAAGAAGCCGGCGAACATCTGGTACATCCCGGACAGCATCGCCAGGTCGATCAGCGAGGCCATGCCCGCGTCCGCGCCGTCGAACGTGCTGGTGGCCCACGTGTCGAGCACAGGCTTGTGCTGCTCGTAGGCGGTGTGTGAACCGCTGTAGAAGATCTGCGCGTCGGGCGTCCCGATCATCTCCGGCACCGCCAGGATGGCGCCGTCGAGATACGTGATGCCGTGCCCGCCTGCCCAGGCCGCCAGTTCGCGCGCCTCGTTCGGCGTGGTCGTGGTGAGGTTGACCAGGGTGCGGCCACGCAGTTCGGCGGCGACCGGATCGAGTGTCTCGTGGATGGAGGCGTGCCTGAGCAGGCAAGCGACGATCACCGGATGGTGCGCGACTGCGTCGGTGATCGTCGGCGCGCTCACGCCGCCGCGCTCGATCACCGAGGCGTCTCGGCCCGGCGTTCGGTTCCAGACCGTCACGCGGTGACCGGTGTCGAGCAGGCGGGCGGCCAGGGCTGAACCCATCGCTCCCAACCCGAGTACCGTGACCCCGGCCCGTGCCGTGGGTGTTGCCGATTCCGATGTCATGCCGCCATGCTGGGCGAGAACGAGCCAACCGGGAAGTACCCACTATTCCGTGGGGTACTGACCTTTCCGTCAGTCAGGAGTTCAGTGGTGGCCAAGGCACCGAGGTCCGGGCCGTACATCTGCGGGACCGACGCTGCGCTCGACGTCGTCAGCGGTAAGTGGAAAGGGCTGATCCTCTGGGAGCTGCACGACCACGGCGTCCGCCGGTTCGCCGAACTGCGCCGTGCGCTACCCGGCGTCAGCGAGAAGATGCTCACTCAGCACCTGCGTGAGATGGAGGCCGACAGCCTCGTCCACCGTGAGGTCTACGCGGAGGTGCCGCCGAAGGTCGAGTACTCCCTCACCGAAACGGGCGCGTCGCTCAACAAAGCTCTCGGCCCCCTCGGTGAATGGGGCCGAGAGCGACTGCGACGCGAGGGACTCGAGGTCACTCCCGTGCCCCGCGACGATCAGCCGGTCGGCTCGAGTACCCGCGCGACGTAGTCGGGGGCCGGCTCGTCGCCGTCGATCCGTCCACCTGCCACCACGACGACGCGGTCGACCCAGTGCAGCGACTGTGGGCGGTGGGTGACCACGATAGTGGTTCGCCCGGCCGAGGCCACCCGCATCGCCTGATTGACTTTGCGCTCGCTGGCGAGGTCGAGGTTGGACGTCGCTTCGTCGAGGATCAGGATCGACGGGTCGCCCAGTAACGCACGCGCCAGGCACACCAGCTGGCGTTGCCCGGCCGAGAGCGAGCGGCCGCGTTCGGCGACGACATGGTGGTACCCGCCCGGCAGCCGGGTGATGAACTCGTGGGCACCCACCGCCCGGGCGGCCGCCTCGACCTCGGCGTCGCCGGCGTCGGGACGGGCATAGGCGATGTTGTCGCGGATGGTGCGCGAGAACAGGAACGGCTCCTGCGGCACGTAGCCCAGGTGACTGCGGTAGCTGGTGACGTCGAGCTCGTCCAGTGGCTTCCCGTCGATCAGTACCGTGCCGTCGGACGGGTCGTAGAACCGGGCGACCAGCTTGGACAGTGTGGACTTGCCCGCTCCGGTGCGCCCGACGAACGCGATGCGTTGCCCGGCCGGGACGTGCAGATCGACGTCGCGGATCGCGTCGACCGACGCGCTGGCGTAGCGCAGGCGGACCGACTCGAACCGGATGTCGCCCTCGAGTGAATCGACCTTGGCCGCGTCCGGACGCACCGGGGTCGACGTGTCGAGCGCCAGCAGCCGGCGCACTCGGACCAGCCCGGTACGCGCCCGCTGGTAGACGTCGAACACCTGCGACAGCTGTTGGATCGGCGCGAAGACCTGCGCCAGATAGAGCAGGAACGCGATCAACGTGCCGAGTGCGAGACTGCCGGATTCGATGCGCTGCGCCCCGACACCGAGGACGGCGGCGATGGCCAGGACCGAGAGCAGCTCGATGGTGGCGACGTACACCGACGTGGCGAACAGGCCGCGCAGGCTCGCCGTGACGTAGCGCTGCCCGAGCGCAGCGAAGCGGGCGAGGTTCACCGACTCGCGCCGGTAGGCGTGGGTGACGCGGATGCCCGACATGCTCTCCTGGATGTCGGCGTTGAGGGTGGAGACCAGCTCGCGGGCTTCGTCGTAAGCCACCGAGGCGCGCCTGCGGTACCACCACGTCACGGCCGCCGCGAACGGGACCACGCCGAGCACGACCAGCGCCAGCATCGGATCGAGGGCCACGACGACGACCGACATGCCCGCGAAGGTCGCCAGGCTGACCACGGCGTTGATGAGGCCCACCTGGAACAACTGCGCGATGGCGTCGACGTCGGAGGTCATGCGGGTCATGACCCGCCCGGCCTGGGTGCGGTCGTAGTAGTCGATGCCCAGGCGCTGGAGCTGGCCGAAGATCCGTACCCGCATCGCCAGCAAGAGCCGCTCGGTACTGCGCGTGGTCCACAAGAAGCCCGTGCGCTGGTCCCACCACAGCGCGACCACCAGCGCGGCCGCGACGGCACACAGGCCCAGCAGCGTGGGGACCGAGCCCGCGGTCATGCCGTCGTCCACGGCCTTGCGCACGATCATCGGGTTGGCCAGGACGATCACGGCTTCGAGCACCACGAGCACCATGCCGACGACCAACCCGCCGGCGTACGGGCGCAGGAACGACGGCAGCCGCAACGGACCGGACGTGTGGCCTTCACGGGCGAAGTCCACCTGCGGCGGGTCCTTCGGCGGCGGCAGCGCCGCGATCTGGTCGGCCACAGCCTGGGGCATGGTGGTGCGCGCCCCAGGAAGCGAGCCGGTGGCATCCTGCCGGGACTCCCACGCCGACGCCGTCGCCTCGAAATGACCGGCGCGAGCTTGGGACATCAGATCCGGTCGCCGCTCGTCGGGTCCCGTGCCGTCGCCGAACAGGTCGCGGTAGAGCTCTGAACGCTCCATGAGCGCGTCGTGGCTGCCCTGGTCGACCACCACGCCGTCGTCGATCAGCACGACCCGGTCGGCGAGCTTCAGCGTCGACTCGCGGTAGGCGACCAGCAAGACGGTGCGCTCGGCCAGGAACGGCTCGAGGTTCGCATGGATGCGCTCTTCGACCTGAACGTCGACCGACGACGTAGCGTCGTCCAGAAGCAGGATGTCGGGCTCGGCCAGGAGTGCGCGGGCGAGCGCGACCCGTTGGCGCTGCCCACCGGACAACGTGATGCCCTGCTCGCCGACAACCGTGTCGTAACCGTCCGGGAGTTCCTCGATGAATTCGTCAGCGGCCGCGGCCCGGGCGGCGCGACGGATGTCGTCGAGGTCGGCGTCGGGCCGGCCGTAAGCGATGTTCGCGGCGATCGTGTCGGAGAACAGGAAACTGTTCTCGAACACCACGCCGATACGCCGACGCAGCTCGGGCAGCGACCACCGGCGGACGTCGATGCCGTCGACGGTCACCGTTCCGGCGTCGGCGTCGAAGAACCGCGGCAGCATCGTCAATGCGGTCGACTTACCGCAACCGGACGGACCGACCAGCGCGACGGTCTCGCCGGGGGCGACGTCCAGGGTGAACCCGCGTAGCACCTGGTGGCCGTCGCCGTCGGCGTAGGCGAAGCGCAAGTCAGAAAAGGACACCGCGCCACCGCGCGGCTCGACGCCCACCGGGCGCAGCGGCTCGGTGATCTCGGCCTCGAGGTCGAGCAGCTCACCGACCCGTTCGGTCGCCGCCCGGCACTGCGGGGCGTTGGTCATGACCATGCCGGCGACGCGCGCGATACCGACGAGTTCGGCGAGGTAGCCGGTGCAGGCCAGGAAGACGCCGACGGTGAGCTGGCCGTTCATCACCAGCATCCCGCCAACCAGCAAGACGAGGACCTGCCCGGCCAACGGCGCACCCTGCAGCGACGCGATGAACGGCGCACGCAGGCGCACCGCGCGCACCCGGGCGGCGAACATGTCCAGCAGCGAGCGGTGCAGCCGCTTGGTCTCAGCCGGTTGCTGGCCGAACGCGCGGACGACCCGTACACCGGTGACCGCCTCTTCGACGCGGGAGGTCATCTCGGCTTCGCGGTCTTGGGCATCCCAGCCGGCGGCGTACACCCGGCGCCGCTGCCGGTTGGTCACGACGAAGACGACGACGATGACGGCGACCACCAGGGACGCGACAGCCGGCGACAGGGTGATCATGAGCCCGATGGCCAGGAGTGCGGAGGTCATGGCCCCGGCGACGTGCGGGATCCAGCTGAGCATCATGTGCACGTAGCGCAGGTCGCTGCTGATGCGCGAGACCAGTTGGCCGCTCTGCAGCTGCGCGTGGCCGGTGAAGTCCAGCCGCTGCAGCGTGTCGTAGACGTCGTTACGCAGGTCGTTCTGGATGCCGAACGCGGTCTTGCCGCCGATGTAGCGCCAGCCGGCCGAGAACACGAATCGGGCGACTGCGACACCGGCGAGCAGCGCGAGCATGGGGCCGATCGGCGTGGTGCCGCCGATGGCGTCGTCGATGACCCGGCCTTGAGTGACAGGAACCAGGGCGACGGTGACCGCCCACAACAGGGCGAGCACGACGGAGACGATCAGCGTGCGACGGTGGCGGAGGAGATACGGAGCGAGGCGGCGGAACGACCCCGGCGCTGAGGGGTCGGCTGACGCGGCCGGTGAGTCGGCGGAGGTCGAAGTAGGTGAAGGGCGGGCGGACTCGGCGCGATTGGGCACAGGGATCTCCGCGGAAGGAGGCTCGGTGGGCTGTGGGGACGTGTCCGATACGGACCGAAGGCATAGTTTACGCCTGTCGCGGGAAATCGATCAACCAGGTTGGTGAGCGTTTTCCAGATCCGCGATGGGTACCTCGATGGCGAACGGTTCGGTGAATCGGGCGACGTCGCCGACCTTCCAGGTGCCGAGTTCGGTGTAGGTCGAGGCGCCGCCCGGCAGCCTGTATGCCGTCAGCGTCGTATGTGGACGAGTCTCGATCCGCCAGAAGTGCGGGATACCCGCCGCGGCGTACTTGGCCGGCTTGAGGATCCGGTCGGTGGACTGGGAACCGGGTGAGACGACCTCGACGACCAAGCTGAGTTCGGACGGCTCGGCGCGATCCCGACCTGGGCGTACGGCGTCGCCGTCGATCACCACCAGATCTGGGATGAGATACGTCGGGTGCAAGTCGACGCCGACCGGGCCGACCACGCGTAACGTTGTGGGTAACCAGCTGTGGAGCGTGGCCCGAAGGGCGTCGGAGACACCTTCGTGCCAGATGCCGGCAGGCGGGGTCATCAAGAGCGCGCCATCGACGATCTCGTAGCGCCACAACGACTCCGGCAAGGAACGCAGGTCTTCGAACGTCCACGGCTCCACACTGTCGAGTGGTCGTTCGGCTGCGGCCACGCCGTCCATCGTTCATCGCCTCCTGCGGAGAGTGTCGCATCGTTCGTTGTCATCCGGCCACTGTCATCGGTCGTCCATCCCGTCCGCCAGTGCCGCCGATTCATTTGTGGACAAGCGAGCTCGCTGCTGCCGTATGTGGATGACCGGCGCGTTGAGCCGGTAGTCAGCTGGGGTGTCGCCAGCGGATGGCGAACCGTTCCGCGGCCGAGTGCCCGGCGTCCGACGGGGCGAGAACGAGACCGCCGGCGCCACGGCGGGCCGGTACGACGTCGGGTCGGCCCCGGCGGGCGGCGGTCGCCGCGGCGAGTCGTTCACCGCTGCGGCGGTAGAAGCGCCGCTGGGTGCGCCGGCCGAACAGCTGCCACCCCAGAGTGGTGATCAGCCCCAGCGTGGGCGCGCGCTGCGAATAGGCCTGCAGCCGGAAGCTCACCTGGCCGGTGTCGTCATCCTTGATGACCTCGTAGGAGATCCGGCCGCGTTCGAGGTGGCCGTCGAGTGTCTCGTAGGCGAACCCCCACATGCGGCGTGCGGCATCGCCCGGCTTCTCGTCGATGACCTCCGTGACCCGCACACCCAGGTAGAAGCGCAGGCCGTAGAACCGGGCTTCGAGCAACATGTCCCGCCCGAGCAGCGGCGCGGCCGGGGCGTACACGGCCCGCAGCACCGCGGGATCGCAGAACTCGTACGCCTCGACGAGTGCACAGGCGCTCTCCCAGGAGCCGCCCGGCTCCGGCGCACCCGGTCGTTCCCCCGGCAGGGAGCTGGTCCAGGTGTCGAACACCCAAGGGCCGGGACGCACCTCGTCGGGCCGATAATTCACCTCGCGCCGGCTCAGCTCGGCCAGTGCGGGCGCAGCGTCGATCCGGCTCAACAGGTGACCGGTCCGGTTCATTCGGTGGCGCGCAAGGCGTCGCCGATGAGCCACAGAGTGGGTGGCCACAGACCGACGAACAACGCTCGGCGCTCGGCGTTGCCGCGCTCGGCTTGATCCACGGTCTTCGCGCGCACCCACAAGCCGATGCACAGCGCTATTGACCCGATGGACATCGTGTGCAGGTGAGCGCTGCGCAATCCCAGGGCTTTCATCGTCTCGACCATGCGCGAAACCTCCCGCGTACCGGTTGGAGCTTTCCGGATGGGGTACCCCTCCGGTGATCCTCCACCCCTGTCGTCAGGCGATCAGAAGCGAATCGGTGGTTCGATTGCGATCTTCGAGGCGTGCACCCGCGATGCCCTGGCCCGCACTGGCCTCGCGCTGGGCGTACGGAATGGCCCTGATCTCGTGGCGCTACCTGTGGCAGACCACCCCGCTGTATCGAACCGACAGCACCGTCGGGTCGGGCTGTCAGCCGCCACCCGTCCCACCCGAGGTGTCGAGCGCGGACCTGCAGCTCGTCGACGACGGTGTCGGAGAGACGTTTCATCGTCGGTTCATGGTGCGCATCGTCGATGCCCAGATGGGCGCCCGTGAGCTCATGCACCGGGTGCTCGGCGACCTGGGCGGGCACATGCCGCGCGAGGTCGTGCGCATCAGCCATCGAAACGAGTCCGGGCGCCCGCTGCAGCGCAACGACGACTTCGTCGTGGACATGCCCGGGCCGTGGAACGGTCCGGTACGGGTGGTGTTGATCGACGACACGCGACTGCGCCTGGCCACGCGGCAAGGCCACCTCGAGGCCGGGCAGATCGAGTTCCACTCCGCCGACGAGGGCGACCAGCTCGTCTTCGAGATCGAAGCGTGGGCCCGGCCGAGCAACCGTGTCGTCCGGCTGTTGTACTCCAGGATGCGGTTGGCCAAGGAGATCCAGCTCAACATGTGGGTGCGGTTCTGCAAGGCCGCGGTCGCCACGGCGGGCGGGCGGATGCTCGACGGCGTGCACATCGAGACCCGCCGAGAAGTCGCGGGCGGATAGCGCGAGGCTGCCTGGCACTACGAACCCGGGTACTGGTGCTGCTGGAGCAGCCGGGCCAGGTGGCAGGCGTTGGCCGCCAGCGCCGACGTCGTCGCGGCCACGGCATCCGGGGTGCGGTCGAGGTCCTTGTAGTCGCGCGGGTTCATCGCCTCGGAGTTCCAATAGGTCGCCCCCTGGGCCGGCACGGTGAAGCCGGTGTCGTTCAAGCCCTGGAAGAGGTCGGCGACGATCTTGTGTGCGCCGTCCTCGTTCCCGACCACGCCGACCACCGCCACCTTGCCGTACGTGGTCGGCCGGCCGGCCTCGTCGGTCTCGCCGGACTCGGCGTTGATCCGCTCCAGCGCGCGCTGCGCCACGCTGGACATGTGCCCGACCCAGGTCGGCGTGACGAAAGCGAGCACGTCGGCGGCCAGCAACCGCTCGCGCAGTTGCGGCCACTGGTCTCCGTCGCCCATGTCGACTGCCACGCCGGGGCGCACGTCGTAGTCGACCACCCGCGCGACGTCTCGTTCGACGCCGTGCTCGGCGAGGGCGTCGAGGATCTGGTCGGCCATCACCGCACTGCTGGACTCCGCCGGCGACGGCTTCAGCGTGCACACCAAGGCTAGAGCTCTCATGACCAGGGCCTACCCGGAACGTGATCAGCTCACACGGTGGGCGGCCATGAGCCGCACCGGATGGGGTACGGGCCGGGCATGCACCCGACGACAGCGATCGACACGATCCTCGACCGATCAGTGGTCCTGGGCTACTCGAGGATCGGCCCGGCCCTGCGCAGACACTGGTGGCCACCGGATCCGCCGCCAGGGTCGATGGCCGGGCGGCGCGTCCTGGTGGCCGGTGTGGCGTCGCCGCTGGGTGCGGCGATCGCGGCGGGGCTGTCCCGGCTGGGAGCCGACGTCGCGACCGATCCCGCCGAGCCGATGGACCGGCTGGACGCCCTGATCCACGCCTCCGGAGGGCAAGGGGATGCCGCCGCCATACTCGAACCGCATCGGCTGACCGATCGCCTGCGCGAGCCGTTGGCCAGGGCAGGAGGCATCGTCACGTTCGTGTGCTCGACCACGGATGCTCGGTACGCCCGGATGCAGGCGACACTCGCCCAGCTGTGGGCCGACCGGCTCCGCGATGACGGCGTCGAGGTGGTCAGCGTGCACCCGGGCTGGGTGGACGGCGACGGCGTGGCGGCGCCGCTGATGCGTTCGGCCCGCCAAGGCGCGGACACGGTGGTCTGGCTGGTCGCGACCCGCCCGGCCGCCGGCTCGGGACAGTTCTGGCACGACCGCCGGCCGCGCTCCACCGCGTACGGGCTCACCCGCCCGCCTGATGCTGATCAGCGCCGGCAATTCTGGGACCACGTCGCGCAGGCCACCGGGACGGCGCCGTGGGACACCACGGCGGACACCGTGCGTGAGTTCGACTTCGCGTTCGAACCCTCCTACCGGCTGCCCGCGCTGCTGTTCGGGGTCACGCCGGCGACGGCGCAGGTGTGGTTGGACGCGGACGAGTTGCACGTTCGGTTCGGGCCGTGGCGGCTACGCACGCCCCGGGCGAACATCGCCGACTGGACCGAAACCGGCGACTTCTCGTTCGTCAAGACCGCAGGTCCGGCCCACCTGTCGCTCGCCGATCACGGCGTGACGTTCGCGACCAACTCGGAACGCGCGGTGTGCGTGAGCTTCCACCGTCCGGTCCCGGCCATCGAACCGACCGGGCGGTTGCGCCACCCCGGCGCCACGATCACCGTCGCCGATCCGCAGGCCTTCGTCGCCGCCCTCGAGTCCACGTCAGGCCGGGCGGGCTAGCTGGTCCACCGCCGCGGAGAACACTCGCGGCAGCGCAGCGGCCATCGGCACCAGCGCCCGGCGGCCCGGGCGCACCGAGGTCACCGCGACCAGGCTCCTGGTCAGCACGTCGTAGCGCCGAGTGACGCGTCTCCAGGCTTGCTCGTACTGCTGCGGCCGGCCGGCCGCGACAGCGGCGACGGCCTCACGTGCCTGGGCCATACCCAGGGCAATGCCCTCGCCGGTCAACGCGTCGACGTAGCCGCTGGCATCGCCGGCCAACAGGGCCCGACCGGCGACGCGTCGGCGGGTGCGCTGCCGCAGCGGGCCGGCCCCGCGCACGGACGACACGGCGCACCCGCGAACGCGCTCACGAAGGTCGTCGAAGGCGTCGACCTGCTCGTCGAAGGAGGCTCGACGCGTGGTCAGGATCGCCACCCCCACCAGATCGGGCCCGACGGGCGTCACGTACGCCTCGGCCCAGCGCGACCAGTGCACCTCGACATAGTCGGTCCACGGCGCGGTCTGCAGATGGCGGCGCAGACCGAACCGGCGTACCGCCGGGACCGGCGCCTCCAGGCCGAGCTGGCGGCGTAGCCGTGAGTGCAGCCCGTCCGCGGCGATCAGATACCGCCCCCGCGTGTCGTTGGCGACGATCCCGGTGGCGTCCTGGGTCACCTTGGTGACCGGCTCGGCCACGACCTGCACCGCCGTAGCGTCGAGCGCGCAGCGCAGCGCCGCGTGCAGGGTGGTCCGCCGGACACCGAGCCCCGGTCCGGCGCGGAAGTCCGCATGGGCCCGCCGGTCGCCGGCGATGTAGCGGATGCCGCGCAGTCGGTGGCCGGCCGGATGTACGCCCAGGCCGGCCAGAGCGGCCACGGCGCCGGGCATCAGGCCTTCGCCGCACGCCTTGTCGATGGTTCCCGCCCGGGGTTCGTACAGCACGACCGACAACCCGGCCCGCACGGCGTACAGCGCGGCCGCCAGCCCGACCGGCCCGCCGCCGGCGATCACCAGGTCGGTCATGGCGACGGCCCGCCCAACAAGTGGAGCGCGGAGTTCTCGGTACGGATGCGCACCGCGAGCAGCACCGCATTGGCGAGGGTGAACACGACCGCGGTGATCCATGCGGTGTGCACCAGGGGGAGCGCGAACCCCTCGACGACGACGGCGACGTAGTTGGGGTGCGTCATCAGCCGGTAGGGGCCCCGCCGCACGCGGGAAGCTCCAGGCACGACGATGACCCTGGTGTTCCATTGATGGCCGAGCGTGGCGATGCACCACCACCGCAGCGCTTGGGCGAGCACGACGAGCGCGAGCATCGGCCAGCCCAGCGCCGGGACGAACGGCGGCCGCGCGAGCCACACCTCCACGCCGGCGCCGATCAGCAGCGCCGTGTGCAGGGCCACCATCGGCGGGTAGTGCGAGCGGCCCACCTCGACGCCGCCGCGGGACAGACTCCACGCGGCATTGCGCTTGGACACGACGAGTTCGGCGAGACGTTCCAGCCCGACCAGGCCGAGCAACACGGTGAACCAGACCATGCTCGCGGTGACCATGGCTCAGGCCTGCAGCAGGACGAGTTCGAGGGCGAAGCCCGGACCCATGGCCATGGCGATGCCGTAGCTGTCCGGCGGTGGCGGCCGCAGCGTCAGCGTGTCGGCCAGGATGTGCAGCACCGAGGCTGAGGACAGGTTGCCGATGCGTTCCAGCGAGTCCCACGTCAGCGCCAGCGCCTCGGGCGGCAGGTCGAGCGTGTCGCGCAGCGCCTCCACCACCTTCGGCCCGCCCGGATGGCACACCCACCAGGCGATGTCGGCACGGGTGAGGCCGTGCCCGGCCAGAAAGGCGTCGACGTCGCCGCTGACGTGCCGGCGTACGAGGTCGGGCACCTCGGCGCCGAGGACGATGCTCAGACCACTCGCCCCGACGTGCCAGCCCATGGCTTGCTGGGTGTCGGGGTAGAGACGACTGCGCCCGTCCACGACCCGAGGGTGTGCCACGCCGTCGGCGACGACACCCGAGGTCTCGCCGTGCTCGTTTCCGACGGCGACGACCGCGGCGGCCCCGTCCCCGAACAGCCCGCTGGCCACGAGATTGGGCACGGAGCGATCGCCGCGCTGCACGGTCAACGAGCACAGCTCCACGGCGAGCAGGACCGCCACCTCACGGGGGTGCCCGAGCAGATAGTCGTGCATTCGCCCGATACCGGCCGCGCCCGCGGCACACCCCAGACCCACGAGCGGTAACCGCTTCACGTCGTCGCGCAACCCCACGCGCCCGGCGATACGAGCCTCGATCGAAGGCACCGCCAGGCCGGTGATGGTCGTGGACAGCACGAGGTCGACATCCTCCGGACGCAGCCCGGCCGCCTGGACCGCCCGGGTGACAGCCTCCGCGCCGAGTTCCACCGCGACCTCGATGAACGCGTCGTTCGACTGGTCGAAATCGGCCAGCTGGGCATAGCGCTCCAGCGGCAGGGCCAGATGCCTGGACTTCACGCCGGTGTTGGCGTGGAACCGCTCGAGCAACTGGTGATCGTAGGGGCCGGAACTGGCGATGAGATCAGCGAACGCGGTGGTGAGCTGCGCCTGCGAATACTTGTGGACGGGCACCACTGCCTGCACGGACATGAGGCGCGTCATAGCGTCATCGTATGTGCGCAGCAGCAACGGTGGGCCGTACGACGCTCGCCTTGGCTCGAGCGGCCCACGCCGGGCCGACGGCTGCGGTGACGATCGTCGCGGTTCTGCTGGCCCAGAACGCGGGCAACGACGCCGCGACCATCGGCGTCGTGCTCGTGGCCGTGCTGGCCGGGCAGCTGTCCATCGGATGGTCGAACGACCTGCTCGACGCGCGCCGCGACCGGGCCGCGGGCCGGAGGGACAAACCGGTCGCGACCGGTGAGCTGCCGGGCGGCCTCGTCCGTGTGGGCATCGCGGTGGCGCTGACCGGGTGCGTGGTGGCGTCCATGTCGCTGGGGGCGGCCGCCGGATCGGTGCACTTGGCGCTGGTCGGCTGCGGTTGGGCATACAACGCGCTGCTCAAGCGGACGGTGTGGTCGTGGCTGCCGTACGCGGTGGCGTTCGGTGGGTTGCCCGTCGTCGCGACGCTGGCCCTGGACCCGCCGAGCTTGCCCCCGTGGTGGATGGTGGTGGCCGGCTCACTGCTCGGTATCGGTGCGCACATGGCCAACGCCGTACCCGATCTCGACGAAGACATCGCCACCGGTGTCGTCGGCCTCCCGCACCGGCTGGGACGACGAGGGTCGCTGGTGGTGGCGACCGGGGTTCTGACGGCTGCGTCGGCGGCGGTGGTGGCCGGCCCGGCCGGGCCGGTGCCGGGCTGGGCGTGGGCCGGGCTGGTGCTCGTCGTGGGACTGGCCGCGCTGGCGCTGGCCTCGACCGGGCGCACCGCGTTCCGCGCTGCGGTCACCATCGCCTTGCTCGACGTGGTCATGCTGGTGGCGCGAGGATGACCGGATGAACGACCAGTGGGACGTCGTGGTGGTCGGGGCTGGCCCCGCCGGAGCCGCGGCCGCGTTGGCGGTTCTGGCGTCGCGGCCGCACACCTCGGTCCTGCTACTCGACCGGGCTCGCTTTCCGCGCGACAAGGCCTGCGGCGACGGCATCGCGGCGCACGCCGTCGACGTGCTCGCTGCGATCGGTGTGCCGGGTGTGGTCGACGACGACGTTCCGGTCGCCCGCTTCGATCTCACCTACGGCGCCGCCAGGGTGACCCGGCCGATGGCCCGGCCGGCCTGGGTGGTGCCGCGGACGACGTTCGACGCGCGGCTGGCCGACGCGGCCGTGGCCAGCGGCGCGGTGCTCAGACACCATCGGGTGCGCACGGTGCGTTGCACACCCGACGCCGTCATGGTCGACGACACCGTCCGGGCCCGAGTCCTGATCGGTGCAGACGGCGCCTACTCGGCGGTGCGCAGGGCCATCGGTGCCGGGCCGACACGACGGCGTGCGTTCGCCCTCCGCGGCTATGCCCCTACGCCGCCGGCCCGTGCCGGACGGCAGAGCATCGTGTTCGCCTCGGCGAGCGAACCGGCCTACGCGTGGTCGTTCGACATCGGTGACGGCTGGTCCAACGTCGGCTACGGCCTGTACCCGTCGGCTACGGCAAGCACGCCGAGCCGCCAGATGCTGCAGGACCACCTCGAACAGCTGCTGCCCGGTTCCACCCGGCACGCCACCGCGTGGCGGGGCCATCACCTGCCACTGTCGTCGTGGCGATGGTCGAATCCGCGTGGCTCGGTGCTCCTCGCCGGCGACGCCGCGGGGCTGGTCAACCCCCTGACCGGCGAAGGCATCTACTACGCGGTGGCGACCGGCGCCTTGGCCGGGCGGGCCGCTGCTACCGCGCTGGCCACCGGGCGCCCGGCCGCCGCCGGGGCGGCGTACCGGTCTCGAGTGCGCTCGGCGCTGGGCCGGCACCTGCGGCACACCAGCACCGTCGCACGGCTGGCCAGGGTGCCGACCGTCCTGCGCGCCGGTGTACGCGCAGCGGCCGACGAGCAGGAGCTGTTCGACGATCTGGTCGAGGTCGGGCTCGGCCGTGGTCTGGTCACCGCTCGGCTGGTGACGGGACTGGTCCGGCATGCTCGAGGGCCGTGGGCGGCGGGGGCAGGGCCCAGCGGATCGTCCTGACCAACGCGTGTCCGCTCAGGCGTACCGCCGTAGCCTCGGCCATCGGCAGCCGCGGTAGCCGCAATGGCCACCGGGCCCAGGTCGGCAGCGTGGACACCGCGGTGGCGGCCAGTACGGCGTACGGACCGCGGGCGACCAACGGCAACGGTGGATTGAACAACAGGAACCGCGCCGCGGCGCGAGACTCCGGCGTGCTGGCCAGCTGCGGGCGGTAGCGTTCCAGTTGTCGGGCCAGCTCGGCGGTGGTCCGGGGCGGATCGACGACACCCAGGCGCACGGCGATCTCGGCGGCGTCGGCGACGTAACCGTCGCATCCCGCCGCGTCCAGCGGCTCGGCCCCGAAACGCTGGTGGCACGTGAGGAAGCTGTCCACCTCCGCGATGTGCACCCACGCCAGCAACTCCGGATCTGTGGCGTGGTAAGCGCGCCCGTCGGGTGCGACGCCCTTGACGCGCCGGTGGATGCCCCGCACCTTCGCCACGGCTCGTTCGGCGTCGTGCACGGTGCCGAACGTCGTCGTGGCCAGGAACGTGCTGGTGCGCTGGAGCCGGCCCCACGGGTCGCTGCGGAAGCCCGAATGATCAGCCACCGCCGCCATCGCCAGCGGATGCAGCGACTGCAACAGCAGCGCGCGCAGCCCGCCGACGAACATCGACGCATCGGCATGAACCCGGCGGATCGGGCGCTGGGGTGAGAACCACCGCGGCCCCGGAGTCTGGTGGATGCGAGCCCGGTTGGCCATACCGTCGGGCCCCGCGACGCGCTCGAACAGGGCCGCACCGATGCGTTGGCGGACCCCGGTCTCCAGACCGGTCAGCAAACCGGACATATCTCCCATGATGCCTCAGTGCGCCGCAGGCGGCTTGAGGCAAATCTGTGACGAAGATCATGACTTTATGTACACTCCAGGCGAAAAGGAGTGAGTCATGACGCGGACCCTGAAACGAACCGTGACGACGTTCGCCGCCGCAGCCCTCACGCTGGCGGGCACGATGGTGGCGGCACCGATGCAAGCGCACGCCTACGACTGGAGCAGCACGCTGCAACAGGGTTCCACCGGCGCTGACGTCCGCGAGCTACAGATCCGCGTGGCCGGTTGGGCCGCCGACGGCCCGGAGCAGACGTATGTGGCCGTAGACGGCGATTTCGGTCCGGCCACCGAGGCCGCGGTCATCCGCTTCCAGCAGCATTACGGCTTGGAGGCCGACGGTGTGGTCGACGCTGAGACTCAGGAGGCGCTGAACGCCTTGGAGGACTCCGACGGGTCGACCGCGCACTTCGAGTTCTCGGAGTTCCACTCCAAGGACGGCTCCGGATTCAACAGCGGCAAGGTCGACGCCGCGACGGTGAAAGAGAACGTCCGCCGGCTGATGTACAAGCTGGAAGCCGTCCGCGCGAAGGCCGGCGACCGGCCCATCATCGTCAACAGCGGCTTCCGCAGCATCAGCCACAACTCCAACGTCGGCGGTGCGTCGAACAGCCAGCACATGTACGGCATCGCCGCGGACATCGTGATCAGTGACCGATCAGTCAGCCAGGCGATCTCCTACGCGCAGTCGTCGGGCTTCTCCGGAATCATCCGCTACTCCACGTTCACCCACGTCGACAGTCGCGTCGAGTATCCGTACGGCGCCGGCAGCTACTACTGGGCCACATGAGCCGACGCCGTACGCGTGCGGGTCAGGAGCGGTAGACGATGACCTTGTCGCCGACGTTCACCTGATCGAACAGCGCCGCGATACCGCTCTTGTCGCGGACGTTGACGCAGCCGTGCGAGGCGCCGTTGTAGCCGTTGGATGCGAAGTCCGGCGAGTAGTGCACCGCCTGGCCGCCGCTGAAGAACATGGCGTACGGCATCGAGGTGTCATACAGCGACGACACGTGGTCTCGCGACTTGAAGTTCACCTGGAAGGCGCCTTCGCGGGTGGGCGTCAGTTCCGACCCGAAGCGCACGTCGAACGTCATGTGCACCTTGCCGTTGATCACCCAGCGCATGCTCTGCGTCGTCTTGTCGATGCACAGGGCGCGACCGGTGGTGCAGCGTGCGTCGAGTGCGGCGGATTCGCCGGTGTCGTTGTCGGGCTGCCGGTTGTGCATCTCGTCGTCAGTGGGTTCGCGGGTCATCTCGACCAGGCGGTCCCACGTGCGCTGATCGACCTCGCCGGTGGACGGTAAGCCCCGCTTCGTCTGGAACCCGGCCACCGCCTGGCGAGTTTCGTCGCCGTAGTTCGGCGTGATCTCTCCACTGAACCAGCCGATCTGGCTCAGGCGGGCCTGTAGTTCGCGGACCTCGTCGCCGGAGTCGCCGGGACCGATGATGGTGGGGCCGGCGACGATGCGGTTGTGCATCTCGTCATCGGTGGGTTCGCGCGTCATGTCGACCAGCCGTTCCCAGGTGGCCTTGTCGACCTCACCGGTCTGCGGCAGGCCGCGCTTGCCCTGGAATCCGGTGACGGCGTCAACGGTGACGGCGTCGTACGTGCCGGTGATCTTCGGTGCGTACCACTGGATCTGCTTCAGCCGCGCCTGTAGCTCGCGGACGTCGTCGCCGGACGAGCCGGGCGCCATGAGGGCCGTGGGCGTGGGCGTCGGGGTGGGTGTCGGAGTCTCCGTGGGCGTGGAGGTTTCGCTGGGTTCCGGCGTGTCACTGGGTGTGGGCTGCGCGTCCGGCGTGGGTGGGGAGGTGCTGGCATCGCGGGCGTCCGCGGCGGGCGCGGCCGACGCGGGATCGTCGTTGCCGAACCGGTCGAGGCCGAAGATTCCGGCGACCACGACCCCTACGGCGAGCAGCGCCACCAGGACGCTCGTGCCGACTTTCCTCCGTTGACTCACGATGTGTTCCCTTCCTCCCAGCAACGTCGGTCATCAACGTCGCTCACACCCGGGAAGACTCTCGATGCGCACGCCGGGTTGCCCCCACCCGGCAGAAATTAGATGACGATCTGGTTACGACCGTGGTCAGCGACCACGATGCAGGTGTTCGGCGATGTGAATGTATGTCGGTTTCGGCATATATGAGCTGCGGAGTCACAGTTTGTGAGGGTGATCATAGCGGGGAATCCGGGCACGGCGTCGCAGGTTGTTGTCAACGAGTCGGTGACATCACCCGGAAAGGACGCCCATGCCCCTGACGTCGGCGCCCGCCCCGGCCACGATTCGGCGGGTAGCGATGCTCAGCGTGCACACGTCCCCGCTGGATCTGCCCGGCACCGGAGACGCCGGGGGAATGAACGTGTACGTCGTGGAGTTGGCCCGGCGCCTGTCCGCGTGTGGTGTCGAGGTCGAGGTCTTCACCCGGGCGACGTCGTCGGAGCAACCGCCGGTGGCTGAGCTCGTGCCGGGCGTCCTCGTCCGCCACGTCATGGCCGGTCCCTACGAGGCGTTGCCCAAGACCGAACTGCCCGCGGCGCTGTGCGCGTTCACCTCCGAGGTCCTCCGCGTCGAGGCCGCGCACGCGCCGGGACGCTACGACCTCGTGCACTCGCACTATTGGCTCTCCGGGCAGGTCGGATGGCTCGCTTCCGAACGATGGAGCGTGCCGCTGATCCACTCCATGCACACCATGTCGAAGGTGAAGAACCTGGCGCTGGCCGCCGGCGACGAACCCGAGCCCCGATCCCGTGAACTGGGTGAGGAGTTGGTGGTCGGGGCCAGCGACGTCGTCGTGGCGAACACCCCCGTCGAAGCCGATCAACTGATCACGCTCTACGGAGCCGAGCCAGACCGGGTGGTCGTCGTTCCACCCGGTGTCGACCTGCAGCAGTTCACCACCGGTGACCGAGCCGGTGCGCGAGCACGGCTCGGGCTACCCGACGATGCCGTCGTGTTGCTCTTCGCCGGGCGAATCCAGCCGTTGAAGGCGCCCGACGTGCTGGTGCGGGCCGCCGCCGAATGGCTCGGCAGGGATCCGTCGATGCGCCAGCGGCTGGTGGTCGCGGTCGTCGGCGGGGTCTCCGGCTCCGGGGCGAGCGAACCGGACGCGCTTGCGCGCCTCGCTCAGTCGCTGGGCATCAGTGACGTCGTGCACTTCTATCCGCCCGTGGGCCGCGACGAGCTCGCGACCTTCTTCCGGGCCGCCGACCTCACGGCCGTGCCGTCGTACAACGAGTCGTTCGGACTGGTGGCGCTGGAGTCACAGGCGTGCGGGACCCCTGTGGTCGCGGCGGCGGTGGGCGGGTTGCGTACCGCTGTGGCCGACGGGGTGTCCGGTGTGCTGGTCGACGGGCACGACCCGGCCGCCTGGGCGACCGCGATGGCCGACGTCGTCGCCGCGCCACGGCGCTGGCAGCAGCTCAGTGCAGGCGCCGTCGCCCACGCGGCGCGGTTCGGCTGGGACCGCACCGCGACTCGTATGCTCGACGTCTACGCCGACGTGCAGGCGCGGTACCGCGCGCGTACGTGCGGCACGGTCAGCGGAATGGGTGCGTGAGACGAACGTGAGCGAACGAAGCCGGGTGGCTGACGTCGTCCGGTCTCACCTGGCCGAAGCGGGCCAGCCGTGGGACGAGACGGCGGCCGGCGTCTTCTCCGTCGAACTGCCCGGCGAACGCAAACTCAAGACGTCGTGCAGCCTGGCCGTCGGTGACCACAGCCTGGTCGTCAACGCCTTCGTGGCCCGCTGTCCCGACGAGAACCAGGCCCGCGTGCATCGCTGGCTGCTCGAACGCAACGCCCGGCTGTCCGGCGTCGCCTTCGCCGTCGACCACGTCGGTGACATCTACCTGGTCGGCCGGCTGCCCTTGCACGCAGTGACCGAGGCCGAACTCGATCGGCTGCTGGGCGTCGTGCTCGAGGCGGCCGACTCGTCGTTCAACCCGATTCTCGAGATGGGCTTCGCCTCGTCCATCCGCCGGGAGTGGCAGTGGCGGCTCTCCCGCGGGGAGTCCACCCGCAACCTTGCCGCCTTCGAGCACCTGCGCCCGGGTGAGTAGGCTCGTGCCCATGACGTATCAGCTGCTTCTGGTCCGCCACGGCGAGAGTGAATGGAACGCGAAGAACCTGTTCACCGGCTGGGTCGACGTCGACCTGACCGCCACCGGCGAAGCTGAGGCCAGACGTGCTGGTGAGTTGCTGACCGCTCGGGGTGTGCTGCCGGACGTGGTGCACACCAGCGTGCTGCGCCGCGCCATCCGGACCGCCGACCTCACGCTCGGCGCCGCCGGCCGGCATTGGATCCCGGTACGGCGCTCGTGGCGGCTCAACGAGCGGCACTACGGGGCGTTGCAGGGCAAGAACAAGAAGCAGACGCTCGACGAGTTCGGCGAAGAGCAGTTCATGCTCTGGCGCCGCTCGTACGACACCCCGCCGCCGCCCATCGACCCTGACGCGGAGTTCGCGCAGACCGGTGACCCGCGCTATGCCGACCTGCCGCCGGAGCTGATGCCGGCCACGGAGTGCCTCGAGGACGTGCTGCACCGATTCCTGCCGTACTGGTACGACGCCATCGTTCCGGACCTGCGCACCGGTGTCACCGTGGCCGTCGTCGCACACGGCAACTCGCTGCGTGCGCTGGTCAAGCACCTCGACGACATCTCTGACGACGACATTTCCGGGCTGAACATCCCCACCGGTGTGCCGCTGCTCTACGAACTCGACGAGTCGATGCGCCCGGTACGCCGTGGCGGCGAGTACCTCGACCCGGACGCCGCGGCAGCAGCCATCGAGGCCGTGAAGAATCAGGGCCGCTGACTCCGGCGCTCTTGTTTTCACCTTCTGGAGGGTTTTCCACCCTTCAGCTGGAGGTGAAGGGTGGAAGACCCTCCAGAAGACGCGCGGGGTTTTCCACAGGCAAGCTCACTCCCCTGGCATCGGTGACGTCCGGCGGGTGGTATGTGAGCATGCCTCGCGTCGCCCACGTTCCCGACACCCTGCGCCGCATCCCGTTCCGTGGGTCGGACGCCGTCGCATCCGGTTTGCTCACTCGACGCCAACTCGATTCGAAGGTGTGGGTGCGGATCCTGCGCGATGTATACCGTCACGTCGACCTGCCCGAGACTGATGCTGTACGTGCCCAGGCGCTTCGTGCGGTGCTGCCGCCCGACGGGGTCGTCAGGGGCAGGACGGCAGCGTGGTTGCACGGGGTGTGGCAGCCACGACCCGGGCAGGTGGTTCCGCTGGAGTTCGCGCGCCCGACGACGGCGTCGAGCACCGCGTTGGCCGGCGCGCGTCAGCGCCGTCTCGAGTTCCTGCCGACCATGCTGTCGGAGGTGCCTGAACTGTCCGACGGCTGCGTCGGTGACCTGGTCGAAGTCCACGATGCTCCCACCACATCGGTGCTTCGAACATGCTTCGAGCTGATGCGGGATCGCCCACTGGTCGAAGCTGTCACCGTCGCCGACGCGTTCGCCTTCGCCGGAGTGCTGACGCTGCCGTGGCTCAGCGCCTATGTCGAGCTGCACCGCGGCTGGCCTGGGGTGCGGCAGGCGCGCATGGCGGTGGAGCTGGCTTCGTGCCGGTCCCGTTCCCCCGGCGAGTCGCGGTTACGAATGATCGTCGTTCTCGGCGGGCTGCCCGAGCCGATCGTCAACGTCGCACATTACGCCGACCGCGGGCGGACCATGGTCGGGATTCCAGATCTGTACATCAGAGACACACCGCATCCAGTCGGGCTCGAGTACGACGGCGCCTACCACGACGACTCGGTGCAGCGCACGCTGGACAACCGTCGCGAGAACCGCTTTGCCGCCGAGCTGCACATGTCGCTGTTGCGGTTCGGCGCGACGGATGTGCGTTCGCGATATCACGCCTCGCTGGAGCAGATCGTCGAGGCGACCGGGTGGCGTCATCGACAGGACCTGCTCGACGCCGACTTTCGGCGGACAGCACCCGGTCTAGCGTGGTGACGCAAGGTCGCGGGTGTTCAGCGCCGGGTGGTGTTCGCCCACTCGATCTCGCCGGTGACCAGGTAGCGGACGTTCGTGGCGATCTCGACGGCGTGGTCGGCGAATCGCTCGTAGTACCGCCCGAGCAGCGCGATGTCGACGGCGACCTCGACGCCGCGATCCCAGCGCTCGTCGAGCAGCTCCCGGAACAACGAGCGATGCAGCTGGTCGACCTCGTTGTCGTCCTGCGCGAGCTCGGCGGCCGCCTCAGCGTCTCGACTCAGCAGGACGGCCGCGGCCTTGCCGGCCATCTCTTCGGCGGCGCGGCCCATCGCGGCGAAGGTCGAACGCATGTCGTGCGGAACCGCGTTGTCGGGGTAGCGCATCCGGGCGATCTTGGCGACGTGGACGGCGAGGTCGCCCATGCGTTCGGCATCGGCGGTGATCCGCAGCGCGGAGGTCACCTCGCGCAGCTCGGTGGTGACCGGGGATTGGGTCGCCATGAGCTGAAGCACCTGCTCGTCGACGCTGTGCTGATCGCGGTTGATACCGGAGTCGGCCGTCACCACCTGCTCGGCGAGCTCGAGATCGGCCTCGAGCAATGCCGTCGTGGCCCGTCGGATCTGATCGCCGGCTTTACGGATCATGCCGACCAGCTGGCCGGTCACGCCGTCCAGCTGGTCGCGGTAGGCCTGGCGCATGCGTGTCGTCATCCCGTCGTCGTCGTGCTGAGGTCGGGCGTGCTGCCACGTCCCGGCGACCACGCTAGGCGCTGATGGTTGACAGACGGCGTCGCGAGGTGAACCGCTCGGGAAGTCTGCGTGAACAGACGCTCGGAATCGGCAGGTGAACTGTTCGAAGTCGAGAAGAGAGCGCCGCAGGCGCTTACCATCGGTGAACGTGGATGCTGCGACCGTGGGCGCACTGGCCGGGTGTGTGGGCGTCGCCGTCGGGTTGGCGGCCGGGCTCGCCTTCCGGGCCAGCGAACGAGCGCAGCGTAGCCCCGTCCCCGAGCCCCCACCAGTGGTGCCGGAGGGCGTGGACGAAGTGGTGTCCGTCCTTCGCGCGAGCGCGATCCTGCTCGACGGCGACCTGGCCGTCATCAAGGCCAGTGCCTCGGCCTACGCGTTCGGCCTGGTACGCCACGAACGGCTGGCCATCCCGGAACTCGTCGAGCTCACCGAGAACGTTCGACGCGACGGCGCGATCCGCGAGGTGGAGCTAGAGATCCCACGGCCGAGCAGGGCCACGCAGCCGTTGCACGTCGCCGCCCGGGTGGCACCGCTCAATCGACGCCTCCTGCTGGTGCTGATCGAGGACCGCACCCGAGCGGCCCGGTTGGACGAAGTGCGCCGCGACTTCGTGGCCAACGTGTCGCATGAACTCAAGACACCGGTCGGGGCGTTGACGCTGCTGGCCGAAGCGGTCGAGGACGCCAGCGACGACCCCGAGGCGGTTCGCCGGTTCGCCGACCGGATGCACCACGAAGGCACCCGGCTGACCCGGTTGGTGCAAGAGATCATCGATCTGTCCCGGTTGCAATACGACGATCCCGTCGACTCGCCCGAGGTGGTCGACGTCGACGACGTCGTACGCGATGCCCTGGACCGCACTCGTGTCGATGCCGAGAACCGCCAGGTCCGCCTCACCGCGGGCGGCACGCAGGGGCTACAGGTGCTCGGCAACCACGAGCAGCTGGTCATCGCGCTGGGCAACCTGGTCGAGAACGCGGTGATGTACAGCCCGCCGGACACCCGGGTCGCCGTAGCCGCCCGCCGCAGCGACGAGCTGGTCGAGATCAGCGTGACCGATCAGGGCTACGGCATCCCCGAGAGCGAGATCGAGCGCATCTTCGAACGGTTCTACCGCGTCGATCCCGCACGGTCGCGTGCCACCGGCGGCACCGGCCTCGGGTTGTCGATCGTCAAGCACATCGCCGCCAGCCACGGCGGCGACGTCGGGGTGTGGAGCGTGCAAGGGTCCGGGTCGACGTTCACCCTGCGCCTGCCGCTGCACGTCCTCCGGGCCGGACAACCGTCCAGGCTCGACGCACCGGTTGGTAAGGAGTCGCCGTGACCCGCGTGCTCGTCGTCGAAGATGAGGACTCGTTCAGCGATGCGCTGTCGTACATGCTGCGCAAGGAAGGGTTCGACGTGGCCGTCTCGGCCACCGGGGACGACGCTCTGAAGGCGTTCGACCAGGACGGAGCCGACCTCGTCCTGCTCGACCTCATGCTTCCCGGCCTACCCGGCACCGAAGTCTGCCGCCAGATTCGCCAGCGCTCCAACGTGCCGGTGATCATGCTGACGGCGAAGGACTCCGAGATCGACAAGGTGGTCGGGCTCGAACTCGGTGCCGACGACTACGTGACGAAGCCGTTCTCGTCGCGCGAGCTGGTCGCCCGGATCCGCGCCGTCCTGCGGCGGGGAACCGAGCCGCCTGAGCCCAGCTCGTCGGTGCTCAGCGCCGGCCCGATCCGGATGGATGTCGAGCGGCACACCGTCACCGTGGATGGTGCCTCGGTGCGCTTGCCGTTGAAGGAGTTCGAACTGCTGGAGATGTTGCTGCGCAACGTCGGGCGAGTCCTGACCAGGGCACAGCTCATCGACCGGGTCTGGGGTGCGGATTACGTCGGCGACACCAAGACCCTGGACGTGCACGTCAAACGGCTTCGAGCGAAGATCGAGCCCGACCCGGCGGCGCCAACCTATCTCCTGACCGTTCGCGGTCTGGGCTACAAACTCGATGCCTGACGGACCCGCCGGTGCGGGGCCTAGCCGGCGGTGCCGGGGGTCTCTTCGTTGCCCGGGGTTTCCTCAGCGCCGGGGGTCTCGGTGGTGCCGGGTGTCTCCTGGCCGCCGGGTGTCTCCTGGAGCCCAGGCGTCGCTTGCTCCTCCGGCAATGCGTCGGCGAAGTCGCCCTTGGCCTCCATGACCAGGGCCTCCACCGACGCCCGCGACGAGCGTGCGAAGCGGAACTCCACGTCGATGGTGTGCCCGGGCTCGGCGTCGGTGTCGTCGAAGTCGATGCGCTCGGCGTCAGGTCCGATGGTGGCGTATCCGTTGGACGGAATCTCGATCGGGCCTTCGGCGGGCTGGGCCGTCGCGTCGCCCACGACCACCTCGACCAACTCGTCGTCGTCCGCACCCTCGTTCGACACCGAGGCGATGAGGGTGGCCCGCCCGGTGTCGTCAGCGACGACCAGGACATTGCGCAGCAGCAGGTCGTCGGTCTCGGTGCTCACGCCGTTGGCGGGTTCGTACCAGCCCTGCGTCTGCTCGTGGATGCTGCATCCGGCGAGCCCCAGAGCCACGGCGACTGGAACAGCGACGAGAACTCGGCGCCGGACAGCGAACTTCACCTGGTACTCCTTGAATGGTGGTTGACCACAAACCCGCGAACCAGGGTACCGGCGAGGCCTCGGCGGCTTGCGCCGAGGTGCCTGACCGACGACGCGCTCACCGCGTCAGACGGTGGTGTATCGGCGCTCGTGGGAGCTGGTCAGCGGCTGTCGTGTATGGCCGATCCCAACGTGTGACAGGTGGCACCTGCACAGCCAATGGCCATTTGTCAAGCCCCAGCTCCGCTCCTGACCAGCACAAATGCTCGTCCGTTGGCGGAAAATCGTGCTACCATGGCTTGGGGAAAGGGGACAGAAACACATGACTTTCAAGGTCGGCGAGACGGTTGTCTACCCCCATCACGGGGCTGCGCTCATCGAAGCGATCGAGTCTCGTGTCATCAAAGGAGAGGAACGCCAGTACCTCGTCCTGAAGGTCACCCAAGGTGATCTGACCGTGCGCGTCCCGGCGGACAACGTCGATCTTGTCGGCGTTCGCGATGTGGTCAACCAAGAAGGCCTCGATCGTGTCTTCGAAGTGCTGCGGACGCCGCACACCGAAGAGCCCACCAACTGGTCGCGACGGTACAAGGCGAATCTCGAGAAGCTGGCCTCCGGTGACGTCATCAAGGTGGCTGAGGTCGTGCGCGATCTCTGGCGCCGGGAGCGCGACCGGGGACTCAGCGCCGGCGAGAAGCGGATGTTGGCCAAGGCCCGGCAGGTTTTGGTCTCCGAGCTCGCGCTGGCCGAGAACACCAACGAAGACAAGGCCGAGACACTTCTCGACGAAGTGCTGACGGGCTGACCGAACCACAGCGTCGACCCCGCACTGGCCAGGTGCCAGGGCGGGGTCGGTTCGTCATCTGCAAGGATCGGGCGCGTGAGTGCAGCTGACGACGTCGCCTGTGTGCTGGTCGCCGCAGGGCGAGGTGAGCGGCTCGGCGAGTCGCGTCCCAAAGCGTTGGTCGAGGTCGCGGGTATGTCGATGGTCGAGCATGCCGTCCGGGCCATCGCGGCGTCACAGGTACGTCATCTCGTCGTGGTCGCGCCCGAGGCCAACGTCGAACACATGGCCGAGCTCGTCCGTGCTCATGCCGCGTCGTTGGCGACGTCCACCGTCGTGGCCGGCGGCGCCACTCGACAGGCGTCGGTGGCCCGCGGACTCGACGTCGTGCCCGCTGCGGCCGACGTCGTCCTGGTCCATGACGCCGCGCGTTGTCTCGCGCCTGCAGAACTGTACGACGACGTGGCCCGGGCCGTGCTGGATCACCACGATGCGGTGATCCCCGGCCTGCCGGTCGTCGACACCCTCAAGGAGGTCGACGACGAAGGCGGTGTGCGGGCCACGTTGCCACGCGCTCGGCTGCGCGCTATCCAGACGCCGCAGGGCTTTCGGCGCAGCCTGCTCTTGCGGGCCCACGCCGCGGCCGGCGCCGACGAAGCCCCCGATGACGCCTCGATGGTCGAGGCGCTCGGCGTGCCGGTGCAGGTCGTCACCGGGCATCCGGACGCCTTCAAGGTGACCCGGCCCCTCGACCTCGCCCTCGCAGAGATCGTCGCGGCACGATCACGACCAGCACCGAAGCCCGCACCGTGACACCGAGAGTCGGCATCGGCGTCGATGTGCACCCGCTCGAGGCCGGACGGCCGTGCTGGATCGCCGGACTGCTCTGGCCGGACGAGCCGGCCGGATGTGCCGGGCACTCCGACGGCGACGTGGCCGCGCACGCGGCCTGCGACGCGATGTTGTCGGCGGCGGGGCTGGGCGATCTGGGCTCGGTGTTCGGCTCGGACCGGCCCGAATGGGCCGGGGCGTCCGGAGTCGCCTTGCTGACCGAGGCGGCCCGACTCGTGCGGGCGGAGTCCTACGACATCGTCAACGTCGCCGTGCAGGTGATCGGGAACCGGCCGCGGGTCGGCAGCCGCCGTGCGGAGGCCGGGGCGACACTCTCGGCGGCCGTTGGAGCACCGGTCACTGTCAGCGGCACCACGACGGACGGGCTCGGATTGACCGGCCGCGGCGAGGGCGTGGCCGCGATGGCCGTCGCCATGGTGTCCGGACCGTCACGAACCGGGGCGTAGTCGCAGTCCCTGCATGCCACCGTCGACGGCCAGCGACGTGCCGGTGACCGACGCCGCTGCCACCGGGTTCGCCAAGTAGGCGATAGCGGCCGCGACATCGTGAGCCGAGACGAGGCGACCGGTGGGTTGCCGGGCCTCCAGCGCCGCTCGCTCGGCCGCCGGGTCGTCCGCGGCGTCGAGGAGCCGGGCGACCCACGGCGTGTCGGCGGTGCCGGGGGTCACGCAGTTGACCCGGATTCCGTCGCGAACGTGGTCTGCGGCCATCGCCAGGGTGAGCGAGAGGACCGCGCCTTTGCTGGCGCTGTACAGCGCTCGCTGCGGCAAGCCCGCCGTGGCCGCGATGGAACAGGTGTTGACGATGGCGGCATGGCGTGACGAGCGCAGGTACGGCAACGCCGCGCGACTCACCCGGGCCATGCCGAACACGTTGACGTCGAAGACCCGCAGCCACTCGTCGTCGTCGTTGTCGGCCACGGTTCCCGCTGCTCCGATGCCGGCGTTGTTGACGAGGATGTCGAGGCCGCCGAATCGGGCCGCGGCGTCGTCGACGGCTGAGCGCACCGAGGCGTCGTCGGTCACGTCGCAGCGCAGGGGGACCAGGGCGGCCGGTACGTCGTCGATCACCCGGTCGAGGACGGCGACCTGAGCACCCTGCTTGGCCAACAGGGTGGCGGTAGCCAGTCCGATACCTGAAGCGCCGCCGGTGACCACGGCAGAGCGGCCGTCGAAGTCGCCCATCATCTGCTCCCGACTGTCGAGGATGTTTCCACGAGACATCCTATGATAAGGCCGGATCAGTGGTCTGTCCGGTCACCTGAGCCATGGCAATACTGCGCGTTCATGCGATACTGGTCGAAATTCATCGGATGTCCCAGCGTTACCGCGAACCTCAGAAAGGTCTCCGGATGAGCATCATCGCCGCGATCGAGACGTCGGATCTGCGCTTCGCCACGTCGCGATTCCTCGACGGGTCCGACGCCATGAACCCGGACCCGGACTATTCGGCCGCGTATGTCACTGTACGCACCGACGCCGCCGACGAGCTGGAGGGTCATGGCTTCGTCTTCACGATCGGCCGGGGCAACGACGTGCAGGTCGCTGCCATCGACGCGCTGCGTCCGCTGGTGCTCGGGCGCGACGTGGAGGCGATGATCGCCGATCTCGGTGGCCTGTGGCGCGAGCTCGTGCACGATTCTCAGTTGCGCTGGCTCGGACCGGAGAAGGGCGTCATGCACATGGCGATCGGCGCCGTCGTCAACGCCATGTGGGACCTGCGGGCCAAGCGCGAGGGCAAGCCGCTGTGGCAGGTCCTCGCTGAACTGTCGCCGGCCGAGATCGTCGATCTGGTCGACTTCCGCTACCTCACCGACGTGCTCGACCGCACCGAGGCGCTGCGGCTCTTGGAGCGGATGAGCGACGGCCGCGCTGAGCGCATGGCCAACCTTCGTACGCAGGGTTTCCCCGCCTACACCACGACGCCCGGCTGGCTCGGCTACGACGACCAGAAGCTGGCCCGCCTGGCCGGCGAAGCCGTCGAGGACGGGTTCACGCTGATCAAGCTGAAGGTCGGCGCCGACCTCGACGACGACCGGCGCCGGCTGGCCCTCGCCCGCGACGTGGTCGGCCCGGACATCCGTATCGCCATCGACGCCAACCAGCGTTGGGGCGTCGACGACGCCGTGCGCTGGATCAAGGAGCTCGCCGAGTTCGACCTGGCGTGGGTCGAGGAGCCGACCAGCCCGGACGACATCCTGGGGCATGCGGCCATCGCCGAGCGGATCGCGCCGATCCGGGTCGCCACCGGCGAGCACGTCGCCAACCGGGTCATGTTCAAACAGTTACTCCAGGTCGGGGGGACACAGGTCGTCCAGATCGACGCGACCCGAGTCGCCGGCGTGAACGAGAACATCGCCATCCTCCTGCTCGCGGCGAAGTTCGGCGTTCCGGTGTGCCCGCATGCCGGTGGCGTCGGGCTGTGCGAAGTCGTGCAGCACCTGGCGATGTTCGACTACGTGGCCGTCGGCGGCAGTATGGCCGGGCGCACGATCGAGCACGTCGATCATCTGCATGAGCACTTCACCACCCCGGTACGCGTCGACCGCGGCCGATACGTCGCGCCGTCCGAGCCTGGCAGTGGTGCGCAGATCATCGCTTCGTCCCGAGACTCCTTCCGCTTCCCCGACGGTCCGGAGTGGTCGAACGGGTCGTGATGCCGCTGTCACGGTAGGTCGGCCGCGCGCCTGATCCACAACTCGACGCCGGCGATGTGCACGGTCGTCCACGACCGGGCCACGTCGGCAGCGCCCTCAGCCAGAGCGTCGACGATGGCGCGATGCTCGGCGATGGTCCGGTCGACGGCGCTGGCCTCGGTGATGGCGCGCCACACGCGGGCCCGCGAGGTGTCGCTGGACAAGCCCTCGAGCAGCCGGGCGAGGTACTCGTTGCCGGATGAGGTGTTGATCAGCCGGTGGAACTCCGCGTCGAGTTCGACGAGCTCGTCGACGTCCTCGGCCTTCTCGGCCGCGGTGTTGAGTTCGCGCAGGCAAGCGATGGTCTCGGCATCGATCCGTTGCGCGGCCAGTTCGACGGCGGCCGGCTCGAGGATGCGCCGGACGTGCAGCAGATCGAGCACCGAGTCGTCCTGATGCAGGTCGACGACGAACGACAGCGCCTCGAGCAGCAAGCCCGGTTCGAGGCTCGTCACGTACGTGCCATCGCCTTGCCGGACGTCGAGCACCCGGATCAGCTCCAGCGCCTTGACCGCCTCGCGCAACGAGTTCCGTGACAGCCCGAGGCGCTCGCCGAGTTCCTTCTCCGGCGGCAGGCGATCACCGGGACGCAGCTCGCCGGTGACGATCATCGCTTTGAGCTTGTCGATCGCTTCATCAGTGACGGCCATATGAGTCAGAGTCTCACGTCAGGCCCCGCTGAGGTCGGATCGCCGGGGGTGCCCCGGTGTGGTGGTCCGGTGGGTGACCTCCGGACGGATCTCCGCACGTGAACGGCGCCGTGGCCACGGAACGGGCGGCAGCCGCAACACCGTCACCGAAACCATCAGGGCCAGCGCGCCGAGGGCCCAGCCACCGGGGATGTCGCTGAGCCAGTGGTAGTCCAGCGCCGTCATGAGCGCGCCGGACACGAACACCGCCACGGCGGCCGGCTTGATCCAGCGGCGGAACCGTACCGGGTCGGGCTTGAGGCCCTGCTGGCCGAACAAGACGACGACCAGCAGGAGCCAGGTGAGCGTCGCATTCGCCGTGTGCCCGGACGGGAAGGCCTGGCCGACGCCGTACAAGACGTCCTCGCCGCTGGCCGGCGGGGTGCGGCTCAGGCCGAACTTGATCCAGTACCCGATGAAGAAGACCGTCGCCAAGCCTGCGCCGATGGCGATCAGCGGGCGGAGGCTACGCTGCTTGTACGCGACCCACGCCCCGACGCCCACGATGATGGGCAGGGTGTAGAGCCGTTGTCCGCCGAGGCTGGCGAGCGCGTTGAGGATGCTACGCGGCCAGCCGGTCGGCTGCCGGGCGTCCAGATAGACGTGAACGGGCCAGTCCCAGGCCTTGAACGGCCCCTCGATGGCGATCTGCCAGGTCATCAGCCCGAGTACGCCGGCCGCGAGCAGGCCCAGCAGAGCTGACGCCGCCCAAGGGGGCATGCGCCGCCGGTCATTCGAGCGATTCGGCTCGATCACGTCAGGCGCTCCATCGGGCAGGTCAGTGGTCATGGCAGGGCGTCATCGGTGGCATGGCTCACGACCATTGTCCCCCATTCCCGGCTGAGTCGCCGTGATGGTGTGGTGTACCGCCATGCAATGGCTACCCTTGTCCGGTGAGTCTTCGCCTGTACGACACAGCCAGTGGTGCAATCCGCGACTTCGTCCCGATCGTCCCCGGGCGCGTCGGGATCTACCACTGTGGGCTGACCGTGCAGGGCCCACCGCACGTGGGTCACATCCGCAAGGAGGTCGTCTTCGACGTCCTGCGACGCTGGATGGAGTACGCGGGATACGAGGTCACCATCGTCGCCAACGTCACCGACATCGAGGACAAGATCCTCGCGAAGTCCGCCGAGGCCGGCCGGCCGTGGTGGGCGTGGGCCTACGAGAACGAGCGTGCACTCGACGCCGCGTACGAGATCCTCGGCTGCACACCTGCCACGTACCAGCCACGGGCGACCGGACACATCCCGGAGATGCTCGAGTTGATCGATGAACTCATCGGGCGTGGTCATGCCTACGCCGCCACCGACGGCTCGGCCGACGTCTACTTCGACGTGCGGTCCTGGCCGGCCTACGGCGAACTGTCCGGGCAGAAGGTCGACGAGATGGAGCCGGCAGCGGACGCCGATCCACGCGGCAAGCGCGACCCGCGTGATTTCGCGCTGTGGAAGGGGCACAAGCCGGATGAACCGGAGTCGGCGTCGTGGCGTAGCCCGTACGGGCGCGGGCGGCCGGGCTGGCACCTGGAGTGCTCGGCGATGGCGGCCAAGTACCTGGGGACCGAGTTCGACATCCATGGCGGCGGTATCGACCTGCGTTTCCCACACCACGAGAACGAGTTGGCCCAGTCTCGCGCGGCTGGACAGGCCTTCGCACGGTACTGGATGCACAACGCCTGGGTGACCACCGCCGGCGAGAAGATGAGCAAGTCGCTGGGCAATTCGTTGCTGGTGTCCGACGTGGTCCGGCGGGTGCGCCCGATCGAACTCCGGTACTACCTCGTGGCCGCGCACTACCGCAGTCACGTCGAGTTCTCCGAGGAGGCGCTCACGGACGCAGCCGCGGCCTTCCGGCGTATCGAGGGCTACGTCGTGCGCGCCTCGGAAGTCGTCGACGGGGTCCACGCAGGCGTCGAGGTGCCCCCCGCCTTCGGCGAGGCGATGGATGACGACCTGTCGGTGCCGCAGGCGCTGGCGGTGGTGTTCGACACCGTTCGTGAGGGCAACCGGATGCTCTCGGCCGGCGAGCGTGACGGATTGCGGGACAACCTCGCCTCCGTCCGCGCGATGCTCGGGGTTCTGGGTCTCGACCCGTTGGCTGACCCGTGGGTCGGCCTCGACTCCGTCGGCAGCAGCGGCGAACGGCTACGTGAGGTGGTGGACGCTTTGGTGCGCGCCCTGCTCGAACAACGCCAGGCCGCGCGCGCCAACAAGGACTTCGCCACCGCCGATGCCCTGCGTGACCAGCTCAGAGCCGCCGGAATCATCGTCGAGGACAGCCCGGACGGCGTGCGCTGGGAACTGAGCGACCCGACGAGCCCGGGACGTGAGCGCTGATGGCCGGCAACTCGCGGCGCAAGGGCGCGATGCGCAAAGAGGGCACCAAGAAGGGCATGGTGGTCGGCTCCGGCGGCCAACGCCGTCGGGCGTTGAAGGGCAAGGGACCGACCCCGGCGGCGAAGGACCGAACCGGGCATCCCAAGGCGCGGCAGGCGGCAGCGGCCGCGGCCAAAGGCAGGACCAACCGGGCGGCTCCACGCGCGGGTGGACGGGCGGGTTCGGCCGAGGTGGTCTTCGGGCGTAACGCCGTCGTCGAGGCGATGCGTGCCGAGGTGCCGGCCAAGACGCTGCACGTCGGCGAACGTCTCGACAGCGACCCCCGGGTGCGCGAGTCGCTCGAGCTGGCCGTGGCCCAGGGCGTGCCGATCCTCGAGATCTCTCGCGCCGAACTCGACCGCATCTGCGGCGGTGGGGTGCACCAAGGGCTGGCTCTGACACTTCCGCCGTACACCTATGCGCACCCCGATGACCTCGTCATCGCCGCACACGAGACCGGCCAGACCCCGCTGATCGTCGCCGTCGACGGCGTCACCGACCCCCGGAACCTGGGCGCGGTCGTGCGCTCGGCGGCGGCGTTCGGTGCCCACGGTGTGGTCATACCCGAGCGGCGCAGCGCCGGGATGACCGCGGGTGCCTGGAAGACCTCTGCAGGCGCGGCGGCGAGCACTCCGGTGGCCCGGGCCACGAATCTGGCGCGAGCGCTCCGGTCCTTCCAGGAGGCCGGCCTGTTCGTCGTCGGTCTCGACGGCGAAGGCGAGACGACCCTCGACGCTGCTGACGTCCTCGACCAGCCGCTGTGCCTCGTCGTCGGCTCGGAGGACTCGGGTATGTCGCGAGTGGTGGCCGAAGCCTGCGATCTGGTGGTGCGCATTCCCATCGGTGACGCGGTCGAATCGCTCAACGCCGGGGTCGCGGCCGGCGTCGCGCTGTACGAGATCACCCGCGCCAGGGCGGCGTCGGAGCCACGGTAGGCTGAAGTCCGCCGGGCACGTGTGGCGCGGGTCACCATCCTTCGTTGACGTGCACGGACCGTAACGACCAACGCCGGCGGATGATCTCCGGCCGGCGCGAGCCGTGGAGGTACGACGACGTGCCGGTGCACCGGTTGCTGCCAACGCCCGAGGCCCGCGATCTACTCGACCTGGTCGGCGAGATCGCTGAGCGCGAGCTCCGCCCCGCTGCCGGTGCTGCCGAGGAGGCCGGACGCTTTCCCCGCGACACCATCCGCACCCTCGGGCGTGCGGGACTGCTGGGCCTGCCCTACGACGACGAGTTCGGCGGCGGTGACCAGCCGGCCGAGGTGTACCTCCAGGTGCTCGAGGAACTGGGTACCGCGTGGGCGAGCGTGGGGCTCGCGGTGAGCGTGCATGGCCTGTCGTGTTGGCCGGTGGCCACGTACGGCACGCCGGAGCAGCGCAAACGCTGGCTGCCGGAGATGATCGGCGGCGAGTTGCTCGGCGCCTACTGCCTGTCCGAGCCGCATTCGGGCTCCGACGCCGGTGCGTTGACCACACGTGCCGTGCGTGACGGCGACAGCTACGTCCTGACCGGCACCAAGGCATGGATCACCCACGCCGGCGTCGCCGACTACTACAGCGTCTTCGCCCGCACCTCCGACGACGGCCCGCGCGGCATCTCCTGCTTCCTCGTCCCCGCCGACGTCGAAGGACTCTCGATCGGTACCCCTGAGCGCAAAATGGGGCTGATGGCATCGCCGACCGCCGTGGTCCACCTCGACGGCGTCCGGATCTCGGCTGACCGCCGGATCGGCGACGAAGGCGCGGGCTTCGGCATCGCTCTCGAGGCCCTCGACACCGGGCGGCTCGGTGTCGCGGCGGTCGCGACCGGGCTGGCTCAGGCCGCACTCGACTCCGCCGTCGAGTACGCCAAGCAGCGCGAGCAGTTCGGCCAGGCCATCATCGACCACCAGGGCGTGGGATTCATGCTGGCCGATCTGGCCGCGGCCGTGCAGGCGGCGCGGGCGGTCTACCTCGCCGCGGCGCGGCGGCGCGATGCCGACCTGAGCTACCGCACCGAGGCGTCGGTCGCCAAGCTCATCGCAACCGACGCCGCGATGCGAGCTACCACTGACGCCGTACAGGTCTTCGGCGGTGCGGGATACACCCGCGACTTCCCGGTCGAACGCTATTTCCGTGAGGCGAAGGCCATGCAGATCTTCGAAGGCACGAACCAGATCCAGCGCCTGGTCATCGCCCGCTCCCTGGCGCGTGGCTAGGCTGCCTGTTCGAGGTAGGGAAGTAGCTGCTCGAGCGCATACGGGATCGACAGTGGCGACGGTGTGTTCAGGCCGACGATGGTGGCGTAATCCAGGACGGCCACCGTGCCGGGGAGCTGTTCGAAGCCCGCGATGTCGGCGAGGTCGGCTTCGTCGCCGCCGTTGATCAAGAACGCCAGAAAGTCCGCTCTGAGCAGGTCGGAGCGTTCGGTGCTGACGTTGATCCGCGTCTGCCCGGTCTTCTCGCCGTGGTCGCGCACCGGCGGGTACATCGTCATGCCCAGTTGCTGGAAGAACACGCTGGAGCCGTCCGCTTCGTCGGCGACGATGTAGATCGCGTCGCCCACGACGTACTGGGCCAGGGCGAACGTCTTGTTCCGCAGGCCGGGAAGGTCGTCGGCCACGGCGGCGACCTGCTCGTCCACCGATGCGACGAGCTCGTCCGCGGCCTCGGGATCGGCCAGCACCTCCCCAGCGGTGTGGACGAGATCCTGCCACGGCTCGACCTGTGCGGCGTCGAGGGTCGCGATGGTCGGCGCGATCTGCGCGAGCTGGTCATAGACGGCCTCGTCGGTGATCGAGTAGGTGCCGACGATGAGGTCGGGCTGCAACTCCGCGATCTGCTCGACCGGCACGCCGTCGGCCATGTTCAGCGCCTCGGCTGAAGCCGGCAGGTCCTGCCACGGCACGCCGGACTCCGGCATGTTCGGGTCCACCGCATAGCCCACCGGCTCCACGCCCATGGCGAGCATGACGTCGGTCCATTGCACGTCGAGGGTGACGATCCGCTCCGGAGCGGGCTCGACCTCCGTCGTGCCGAACTGGTGCTCGACGGTGACTACGTCGGCACCAGTTCGGGTGTCGGTCGCGGGGTCCTCGTCATCGGTGCCACAGGCGCTGAGGCCTAAGGCGCCGATGAGCAGCGCCGTGAGCACCACCATGCTGTGCCGGTTGAGGATGCTGCGCATGAGGTCAGCCTAACCTAACTTTCGGCTGACGCGACGGTCTGGGTGTAGGAGTTCTTGCACCTCTTTGACCTGCGCAGACGGCGGGCGCTGTGGTGCGGCCGCTATGCACCACCATGCCTCCCTCACCAGCAATAGGCTTGCAACCCTGTTCCTGCTGCAATTCGCCTCGTGATGTTCACAATCGACGACGTGGACCTCAAGTTTCGATGGACGAGTCGTCCGAGTCGATGCTGCGGCGCAGCACGATCAAAGCGGCCAGCCCGAAGACAGCCAGTACGACCGTTCCGAATGTCGCGACGGTGGTCAGGCCTTCGGTGAACGCCGCGCGTGCGGAGCCCAGCAGGGGGACGGCCACGTCGGCCGGCAGGTGCTCCGCGGCTGCGACTGCGCCGGCCAGAGTGTCGCGGCTGGCAGCCGCGAGCTCGCTGGGCAGGCCGGCCGGCACGGTCACCGAATCCCGGTAGATCATGGTGCCGAGGCTGCCGAGCATCGCGATACCGATGGCGATGCCGAACTCGCCACTCGTCTCCGACATCGAGGCCGCCGACCCGGCACGCGAGGGCGGCACCGAACCGACGACGATGTCGGTCACCAGGGCCGCGCCGGGGCCGAGCCCCAGCGTCGCGATGGCCAGGCCGGTGACGACGACGCCGAGCCCGCCACTCGAGCTGGCCTGGGTCAGCACCACGAATCCGATGGCGGTGAAGATCATGCCGCCTCCGATGACCTGGGCGCGGCCGACCCGTTGGGCCAGCGCGGGCGCGAGCATCGACCCGACGATCATGCCCGCGGCCGGGGGGACCAGCCACGACCCCGCGGCGAGCGGCGTCAGCCCCTCGACCAGCTGCAGGTACATGCTGATGAACAGGAACATCCCGCCCATGACGACGGCGCCGACCATCATGACGCCGATCGCCGTGGTGAACGTCCGGTTGGCGAACAGGCGCAGGTCCAGGAGCGGACTGGCCAGCCGCAGCTGACGGCGGACGAAGGCGAGGCCGATCACGAGGCCGGCGGCGATGCTGACGACGGGAGTGGTCTGCATCCCGTCCTTGGCCAGATCCTTCAGGCCGTAGATCACCGGGAGGATGGTGCCCAGCGACAGCGCGACGCTGGCAAGGTCGATGCGCCCGGCGCTGGCGTCGCGGTGTTCTGGCAGCAGGATCGGCGCAGCGACCAACAGAATGACCATGACCGGCACACCCAGCAGGAACGCCGAGCCCCACCAGAACCACTGGAGGAGCACGCCCCCGACCACGGGGCCGATGGCGGTGCCGCCCATGAAGCAGCTGATCCACACACTGATCGCGACCGAACGCTGCTTGGCGTCCAGGAACATGTTGCTGATCAGGCCCAGTGTCGACGGCATCAGCGTCGCCCCGGCGATGCCCAGCAGCATGCGCGTGGCGATGAGCATCTCGGCGCTGCTCGAATAGGCCGCGACCACCGAGGCCACCCCGAACGCGGCTGCGCCGATCATGAGCAGCTTACGGCGTCCGATGCGGTCGCCCAGGGTGCCCATCGTGATCAGGAAGCCGGCCACCATGAAGCCGTAGATGTCGGTGATCCAGAGCAGTTGAGTGCTGCTCGGGGCAAGATCGGCAGTGAGGTGGGGCAGGGCGAGGTACAGCACGCTCATGTCGAGCGAGAGCAACAGGGTGGGCAGAGCCAGCACCGCCAGCCCGATCCACTCACGCCGCCCCGCCCGCTGGTCGCGCTCTGCGGCGATGATCGTCGTCACGGTAGTCCCTCTCGATGGTCCGGATGAAGTTCGTGCCCTTCACCCGGTACGTCGGGGGAGCCGCTCGAAAATCGACGTAGGCGGCAAAAAAAATGACCCACGTCGCATCACTTGGGATGTGACGTGGGTCGTGTGGAGCGTCAGCCGGCCTGGTTCGCTCGCCTGCTGAGGACGAACGCGCCCGCGGCGGCGCCGAACAGGCCGAGGCCGAGGCCGGCCAGGGTGTTCATCCCGGCACCGGTGTCGGGCAGGTCGTCGTCATCGTCCGGCGGCGTGGTCTCGGTCGCCGTGGGTTCCGGGGTGGACGACTCCGTCGGCGTCTCTGTCGCGGTCGGGCTCGGCGTCTCAGTGGGCGTCGGCGTGTCCGTCGGAGTCGGCGTCTCGGTGGGCGTCGGGGTCTCCGTCGGAGTCGGCGTCTCGGTCGGAGTCGGCGTCTCGGTCGGCTCCGGCGTGCAGTCCTGCTCGGCGATGATGTCGATGCCCTTGTGCACCAGATCCTGCGGCGGGTTACCCGTGCTTGCGTGCATGACGTCGATCGGCACTCGGCCACACTCGGCGTCGGGGTCGTCGACGGCGTGCTTGTCCGGCGTGGACACGATGCCCGGGCCCTCGACGAAATCGCCCTCGATCTGGACCTGGTTGTACGGCTGCTCAGCCAGGTTCTCCGGGCTCAGGAACGTCAGCTGGGTCGCGCCTGGCTCGTTGTTGTGCGCGATGATGAAGGCTTCGAGTTCGTCGGAGTACTGCCAGTCGGCCGAGAATGCGTTGACCACCGAGAAGCTACGCGAGTTCTCCTCGGAGTAGGGCTGCCAGCCGTCGGCGGTGAACACCTCGGTGTCGTCGAACGTCGGCGTCGGCGAGCGCCACGCGAACTGCCCGGCGCCGTTGGGTTCCGTTCCGGCGCCGGTCGTGTCGGTGAAGATCATGTAGAACATGCCGTCGACATAGGTCACGCTGGGCTGTCCGGCGCCGTAGTCGTTGCCGTTGTCGACCTGGTGCGACGGGACGACGATCGGGCCGTCGTGGAAGCGTTCCCAACTGATGCCGTCGGTGCTGCGGGCCACCCCGATGGTGGTCTCCTTGTCCGCCGGGTCGCCGCTTTGATCGTCGCGCGCGGCGCCGTAGTACATGTAGTACGTGCCGTCGACCTTGACCACGGACGGATCACACGTGTGCTGAGAGTCGAACGTGCCGGTACCGGTGCCACCGAAGACGACCAGCGGGTCGCCGCCGTCGGGCGCCGTGAACGGCCCACTGGGGCTGGTGGACTCGGCGTAGAGAATGTCATCGCCCGGGACGGGGTCCTGCCCGTCCACGACGCCGCAGTACCACAGCCGGTAGCGGCCGTCGTCGTGGATGACAGCCGGTGCGTACTCGTAAGCGCTGAGGTCGCTGTTGGTGATGGGCGAGGGCGCTCGGTAGTTGTCGGTCGTGAGATCTTCAGCAGCAGAAGCCGGCCAGGCAGATGTCAGGAGCAGCGCTGTGCCGGCTGCCGCACACCCGGCCAAAGT
>NZ_DAHVSH010000183.1:0-7547 GCF_027324685.1 Haloactinopolyspora sp. | reverse complement strand
GCACGCCGGGCCCAGTAGATGCCCTTGACCGCGAGGTTGTCCGCCTCGGTGCCGCCGGAGGTGAAGATCACTTCGCCCGGGCGGGCGCCCAGCGCGGCCGCGACCGACTCGCGCGATTCCTCGACCACCTTGCGGGCGAGGCGGCCGGACGTGTGCAGCGACGACGGGTTACCGAGAGTCGCCATCGTGGCAGCGACGACGTCGATCACCTCGGGGAGAACGGGCGCCGTCGCCGCGTGATCGAGGTACACCCGGCTCTCAGACATCGAGGGCCAGTCTATGCCTCAGCTGCGGCGCTTGGTGATCTCGGCGGTGGCCTGCGGCAGGACGGTGTGCAGATCGCCCACGACGCCGAAGTCGGCCATCGCGAAGATCGGCGCTTCGGCGTCCTTGTTGACCACGACGATGGTCTTCGACGTCTGCATGCCGGCGCGATGCTGGATCGCCCCGGAGATGCCCGCAGCGACGTACAGCTGCGGCGACACCGTCGAGCCGGTCTGGCCCACCTGGTAGGCGTGCGGATACCAGCCGGAGTCCACCGCCGCGCGCGAGGCGCCCACCGCGCCGCCCAGAGCGTCGGCCAGCTCCTCGACCGGCCCGAAATCGCCGCCGGTGCCCCGCCCACCGGAGACGACGACGCTGGCCTCGGTGAGCTCGGGACGCCCGGTGGCCGCGCGCGGCTGACGCTCGACGATGCGCGCCTTGCGCGCCTGCTCGGAGATCGTGACCTCGACGGGCTCGGCCACCGGGGTGACCTCGGCGGGTTCGGGCGTGGCGGAGTTCGCCTTCACCGTGATGATCGGCGTGCCGTGGGTGACGGCAGACTGCACGGTGTACCCGCCGGCGAACACGGCCTGGGTGGTGGTCAAGCCGTCGTCGCCGGCGGTCACGTCGACGGCGTCGGTGATCAGGCCGGCGCCCAGTTTCACCGCCAGCCGGCCGGCGATCTCTTTGCCCTCCGGGCTCGACGGGATCAGCACCGCTGCGGGCTCGGCGGCAGCGGCGACCGTGGCCAGCGCTTCGGCCTTAGGCGCGACGACGTACTCGTCCAGCTCGGGCGTGTCGACGACGTATACCTTGGCTGCGCCGAAGCGGCCCAGGGTGCTCGCCGCCGCGTCGTACCCAGAACCGAGGAAGACCGCCGACGGCTCGCCCACCCCGCGCGCGATCGTGAGCATCTCGGTGGTGGTCTTGCGGACGTCTCCGTCGACGTGGTCGACGAGAACGAGGATCTCTGCCATCGAAGTCATGCTCCCTCGGGTTCTCAGACGAACTTCTGCGCGGCCAGGTACTCGACGAGCGCGATACCGCCCTCGCCGTCGTCGGTGACGATCTCGCCCTGGGTGCGCTCGGGACGCTTGGTGACGGCGTGCACGACCGACCAGGCACCGGCGAGCCCGACCGTGGCCGGGTCGATGTCGAGGTCGGCCAGCGACCAGGTGTCGACGGGCTTCTTCTTCGCCGCCATGATGCCCTTGAACGACGGATACCGCGGCTCGTTGATCTGGTCGGTGACCGAGACGATGGCCGGCAGGATCGCCTCGACGGTTTCGGCGGCGGTGTCGTTGTCGCGGCGGCAGCGCACGGTGTCGCCGTCGACGGACAGCTCGCCCACCAGCCCGACGTGGGCGAGGTCGAGATGTTCGGCCAGCATCGCCGGGACCACGCTCATACCGCCGTCGGTCGAGGCCATCCCGGTCAGGACGAGGTCGACGTCGCCGATCTTCGTCAGGGCGGCGGCGAGGACCCGGGCGGTGGCGGGCGCGTCCGAGCCGTGCAGGGCGTCGTCGAGGACGTGCACGGCCGCGTCGGCGCCCATCTGCAGCGCCTTCTTCAGCGCATCGGAGGCGCCGGCCGGGCCCATCGTGAGGGCCACGACTTCGGCGTCTCCGGTCCCGGCGATCTTGAGCGCTTCTTCGACCGCGTACTCGTCGAGCTCGGAGAGCAACCCGTCGACGCCGGTGCGATCGGTGGTGTGGTCGGCTTCGGTGAACGTCCGGTCCGCGGTGGCGTCGGGGACGTGCTTGACCAGGGCGACGATCTTCATGGCCGGGCGGTGACCTCCAACTCGGGTGCGGTCAGACATGCAAAGGTTACGCATCAGTAACCGCGCTCGCTACCGCCTTCGACGTGCGACGTGTCACAGGCTCGCAAACGGGAAATGTACCTCGACGCTACGCCGCGGGTGCCATGCTGTGAGACCATCACGCGATGCGCGTCCTCGTCGTGTCGTGGGAGTACCCGCCAGTGATCTACGGTGGCCTGGGACGCCACGTCCACCGGCTCACCGAAGGTCTGGTCGGCGACGGACACGACGTCGCCGTGGTCACGCAGGCGCACGAGGACGCACCGGACGACGAGGACGTCCGCGGCGTCCGGGTGCTACGGGTCCGCCCCGACCCACCGGCCGGACCGGACAAGCCCGAAGACCTCGTACCGTGGGTCCTCGCCTTGAACACCAGCCTGATCCGGGCGGCTCATCGGTTGACGCGCGCCTGGTCACCCGACGTGGTCCACGCGCACGACTGGGTCGACGCGCACGCCGGCATCAACGTCGCTCGCGCCATGGACCGCCCACTCGTGGCCACCATTCACGCCACCGAGGCCGGTTTGTGGGACGGCTGGCTGTCCACGCCGCTCTCCCGCGCCCGCCATGACATCGAGGCGTGGCTGGTCGCCGAGGCGACGCGCACCATCGTGTGCTCCGAGGCCATGCGGGTGGAGGCGTCCGCAGCCTTCGACGTCCCTCCGGAGGATCTCACCGTCATCCTCAACGCCGTCGACGAGTCTGCCTGGCGCACCACCCCGGAGGCGCGTCAGGCCATGCGCGAGCGCTTCGGCATCCCGCCCACGACCCCGTTGCTGGTTTTCGGCGGCCGGCTGGAGTGGGAGAAGGGCACGGACATCTGCATCGAGGCGCTGGCCCGGATTCGTCAGCGTCATCACGACGCCCGGTTGGTCCTCGCCGGTGCGGGCAGCCAGGAGATCAACCTCCGCCGCCTGGCCCAGCGGCTGCAGATCGACCACGTCGTCCAGTTCCCCGGCCGGTTGGACCAGCCGGAGCTGGCCGCGCTGTTCGGCGCCGCCGACGTCGCGTTGGTGCCCAGCTCCTACGAACCGTTCGGGATCGTCGCACTCGAGGCGGCTGCCGCCGGCACACCGGTCATCGCCGGCGACAGCGGCGGGCTACGCGAAGTCATCGAGCACGAGGTCACCGGCTTGCTGGTGCCGCCGCGCGATCCGGACAGTCTCGCCAGCGCGGCGCTGCGGCTGCTGGACGACAAAGGGCTGGCCGAGCGCTTGGTCCGCGCTGCGCACGAGCGGACGGCCCGCGATTTCGTCTGGTCCGCCGTGGCTCGCGAGACCGAGAAGGTCTACGCCGCGGCCAGCCGTGATCCGCGCCCACCGCGACCGCGTCCGGCACCCGCAGTCGACGGCAACATCCTGGCCGACCGGCCGGAGTCGGTGCGGCAGGCGTGGCGCCGTGCCCGCGGCGACCTCCTCTGACGCGCGCACGTGGCACGCCCGCGCGTACCGCGTGGCAACGCGAAAGTGACCAAACGCGCCAGAAATGCCCGACTTGTGGAGCACTTCAGCGTGCCACGTCCGCCTGTTCGGCTGAGGGTTCGCGCCGCGCTCGCCGTAACCAGCGCGCCACGGCCTGATACGTCACGTCGCGGATGAACACTGCGTCGGCGGCGATCATCGCCAGCGAGAACCACGGCAACGCCATCGTCACCGCGATACCGACGTGCATCGAGAAGATCAGCAGCAGCGCCACGACCCGCGTGCCACGCCGCAACAACAGCAACGGGAACAGCACCTGGACGAACACCGTCACGTAGCTGCCCACCGTGACGAACCAGCCGTTGGCGTAGACGATCTCGTTCAACCCCGGCCACGGCGCGTACTGGGCGATCTGCAGCGGGTAGTACAGGCCGACGCCTTCTTGCCACATGTCGCCCTGGACCTTGGACAGCCCAGAGGTCATGTAGACGATGAACACCTGCGCGGCCACCGCGATCAGCGCGACGTTGTGGACCAGGGTCCCGAGCCACGGCGGCGCCGGCACCAACGGGCGATGCTCCGGCCGGCGGCGCCGCCGGGCGTCCAGGGACCAGCGCCTCGCCGTGTCGGCGAAGCACATGAACAGCAACATGATGCGCACGAGATTGTCGCCGGCATGGTCGGCCAGCGGATTCAGCCGCATCAGCGACGCCAAGGCGATGAGCAGCACCGGCGTCACGAACCGCGTCCGCCAGCCGAGCATCAGCGCGACCGCCAGCGCGGCCAGCGCCAGATACTTCAACGTGAAGACCGCGGGCGGGTCGTCCTCGGTGAACACCCAGGTGAACGGGGCACCGTACTGGTCGACGGTCAGCCACGGCGTCAGCCAGCGCGAGCCCGCGCCCCAGATGTAGTGCCGGTCGGCGAAGCTGGCGATCAGTGAGCCGAGGATCATGACGCCGAAGAGGATCCGCATCACGGCCAGGCCGTACGTGGCCTTCTTGCCGTCGAACAACCAGCGCTCCCCCGCGTCGAGCGTGCGTCCGAACGCGGCGGTCACCGCCCGAACAGCCGCGCCGATCACGAGCGCAGTCCTTCGATGGTGTTCGCGAACAGGTCCTCGTCCTGGCGAGGGTCGACCAGTGCCGGGCGCCAGCCGAACTCACGGGTGGTGAACGATGGCGACTCCGGTTCGGGCTCCATGCGCTCGTCCCATCGAGGCACCGGCGTGCGGCGCAGCTCGATCTGGACCGCCTCCACGCCCTCGCCCCAGATCGCCTTCGCGAACTGGGTGGCGTAACCGGTCGCGACCCGGTCGGCTCGCACCATGCGGGCCACGCGCGACGACGTCTCGCCACCCTGGGCTTCGATGAGGTCGTCGGCCAGCGGGTTCCAATCGGGCATGTCCGGATAGTTGTCGGCGACGATCTCCTGCTGCTCGTCGGTGAGGGCACGCCACGCCGAGCTGACGCGCCGGTTCAGGTTGGACGACACTCGGCTGGCCCGCGATGGCGCCGGGTTGCCGCGGACCAGCGTCCACTCCAGCTGGGTCGCGCTGCGCCATTCGGTGATCTCGAGGTTGCCGGTCTGGATGTCGGCGACCTGGGCGCGCACGTACAGCTCGTCCTCGGAGTTGATCGGATTGGGCGCGAACAAGCTCCAGTTCTGTTCGAAGAACGGACGCATGTAGGCATCGACGTCCGAGGCCACGGACTCCTTGATCGGATTGGTCGGCGCGTTCCAGAGGAACGTGGCAGCGAAGTGCAAGCCCACCAAGCCAACCAGGAAGAATGCGAGCCCCTTGGCGAGCGGCGGCGGGCCAGTGTTGCGCTCGGCGTCGGCCGGCCTGAGCGCGCTCTCGTCCGACACGGGAGGACAGGCTAGTAGATGAGTTCTTCGGCACCACGTGGGCGCTCGGACTCGCCGACCTCGCTCGCAGGAGCGACAGCCTCCCGACGCCCTGGCCGCAGCCGGCGGCTCAGCCAGGCCGCACGCAGCTGCTTCGCGATGGACTGATACGTGCGGTCGCGCACGAACACCTGGTCACCGGCCATGATGAACAACGAGAAGAACGGCAACCCCATGACCACCGCGATCCCCATGTGCATGGCCAGCACGCCCACCAGCCCGAGCACCCGCGTCGTGCGGCGCAGCAGCATGAGCGGGAAGAAGAGCTGGATGAACACCGAGAAGTAGGTGACGGCGAGCACGCCGAACGAGTTGGAGGTCAGCAGGTCGTTGAGGAACGGCCAGGGCCGGTAGTGGCCGACCTGCATCGGGTAGTAGACGGCCGTCCCGTCCTGCCAGTGATCACCTTGGATCTTGTACATCGCCGAAGCGACGTAGATGATGCAGATCTGGACCGCCACGGCCAACACGGCCAAGTTGTGGAACAACGTCGCCAGCATGGCGGCGTTGCGGCGAGCTGCGGTGAAGCGATGACGCAGCCACGATGGCCCGCTCGAGCCGCGGGCCCGGCGGCGCGCATCCAGCGACCAGCGGCCGGACAGGTCGGCGAAGCACAGATAGATCAGCAGGATCCGGAAGATGTTGTCGCTCTGGTCACCGTAGAGCGGGTTCGACTCGATGAGACTGACCCAGCAGATCAGCAGCAGCGGTGCCACGATCCGGGTCCGCCATCCCAGCGTCAACGCCGCGGCCAAGGCGAAGACGACCAGCAGTTTCACGGTGAGTTCTGTCGGTGCGCTCCCTCCGGCGAACAGCGTGAACGGCCAGCCGAAGTTGCCGTTGCGGTCCAGCGGCGACATCCACTGCGCCGCGTCGCCCCACAGGTAGTGCCGGTTGCTCCAGTTCGCGAGCAGGAACCACATGGCGGTCAGGCCGAAGATGATCCGGATCACCGCGATGCCGTACGTCGCGCGCCGCCGGCCCAGCAGCCATTCCTCCCCGGCGTCCACGCGAGCGGCGAATCGGTCTCGCGCCGTGCCGTACATCCGCTTGATCACGAGGTGAACCTCCTGATGGCAGCGGTGAAGGCCGCGCTGTCCTGCCCGTCGTACTGGTACAGCGGACGACGGCCGAATTCACGTTCGGTCACGCTCGGCTCGCCGCCTCGGTCCTCGAACTGTGGCGCGCGGGTCTCCACGATCTTGACCTCGACGAAGTTGATGCCGTCCCTACCCCAGGTGGCCCACGCGAACTGTGTCGCGTAGGCGGCCATCGCGCGGTCGAGGCGCAGAACGTAGGAGATTCGAGCGTCGGAGCTGTGCTGGTCCAGAGCGGTCATCCGCTCCCGCATCCGGTCCCACGCCTGCGTCGGGTAGTGGTCGGCCAGGATGGACCGTTCGGCCGGCGTGATCTCGCGGTACTGCTTGCGCATGTAGCCGGCCAGGCGCCGCGAGACGATCCCGGCGCGCGACGGGGCCAGGCTGTGGAGGATGTTGCCGTCGATCTCGGTCTGAGTGGCATCGACCCACTCGGTGGGCGTGTCCTCGTCGTACCAGGCGCGCACCCACAGCGAATACTCCACGCTGATCGGGGTGGGTGCGAACAGGCTCCAGTTCTGCTGGAAGAACGGCTCCATGTACGACGACAACGACGTCGACAGGCTCTCCTTGGCGGCGTTGGCCGGCCCGACGAACACCGCCGTCAGCGCCAGGTGCCCGCACAGCAACGCACCGAGCATGCCCGCGACGACTTTGAGCCACAGGGGGCGTGTTTCCTGCATCCGATCGCCTTCCACGTCCGACACTGCGCGCACATGCCGAACCGGTGGGCCCGCGCCCGTAGGCCGCAGACCCACCGGTCATCGACGAACACGTGCAGCCGTGGCTACACCTGGTTCAGGCCACGCCTGCGGGTGACCGCGTAGGCGGCGATGCCGCCGGCGAACATCAGCCCGAGGCCGATGATCAGCAGCTGGCTGGAGCCGGCACCGGTGTCGGGCAGGGCGCCGTCGCCCTCGCCGTCGACCTCGGTCCCGTCGGTCTCGGTCCCGTCGACCTCGGTCCCGTCGACCTCGGTCCCGTCCACCTCGGTCCCGTCCACCTCGGTCCCGTCCACCTCGGTCCCGTCCACCT